>DATMVH010000585.1:0-5065 GCA_035563395.1 Solirubrobacteraceae bacterium | reverse complement strand
GGCCTCCTGGCGCGGCATGCCCTCGCCGCCGTGGGTGAGCGCGCGCTCGGCTTGCGCGTGGGCCTCCGCCTCTCGGCGTGCCTCCTCCTCGGCCTCGCGGCGGGCGCGCTCCTCCGCCTCGCGGCGCGCCTGCTCCTCGGCCTCGCGGCGGGCGCGCTCCTCCTCCTCGCGGAACGTCCGCTGGCCCTGGGCGATGACGTCGCCGATCGCGCGCGTGACGATCGTGCAGGCGCGGATCGCGTCGTCGTTGCCGGGAATGACGTAGTCGATCCCGTCCGGATCGCAGTTCGTGTCGACGAGGCCGATGATCGGGATGCGCAGCCGCTGCGCCTCGCGGACCGCGATCGCCTCCGTCTTGAGGTCGATCACGAAGAGCGCGTCCGGGACGCGCTGCATGTTCTTGACGCCGCCGAGGTTGGCGCGGAGCTTCTCGAGGTCGGCCTGCGCCCCGAGCCGCTCGCGCGTCGGCAGCAGCGCGAGCTGCCCCTCGGACTCGTAGCGCTCGAGGTCGTGCAGCCGCTTGATGCGCAGCGAGATGGTCTGGAAGTTCGTCAGCAGGCCGCCGAGCCAGCGGTGGTTGACGTACGGCTGGTTCGCCGCCTCGGCGGTCTCCTTGATGGCGTCGCGCGCCTGCTTCTTCGTGCCCACGAAGAGCACGGTCCCGCCGCGGCGGGCGAGGCTGTCGGCGAAGCGCTGCGCGTTCTCGAGCAGCGCCTCGGTGCGGAGCAGGTCGATGATGTAGATGCCGCCGCGCTCGCCGTAGATGAAGCGGCGCATCTTGGGGTTCCAGCGGCGCGTCTGGTGGCCGAAGTGCACGCCGGCCTCCAGCAGCTCCCTGATCCCGACTTGAGCCACGGGTCGTCTCCCTTGTGCGGTTGATGTGCCACCCGGGCGAGGTGCACGCGAACCCGGCGCGCGAGAGCGCCGGGCAGGGGCCGCGCGAACCGGGGCCACCCGGGGTCGAAGGACAGGAACGTCGCCATCGGTGGCGACCCTCCCAGTGTACCCGCCGGGGCGGGCTCGGCCGCGGCCGAGCCGGGTGTCAGGATCCGAACCGCAAGTCTGTCGCGCGGGGCGCGTTCTTCGTGATGCGGGCCGGCCCTCCCTTCCCCTACCTCCGGTGGTCCGGCCCGCGTCAGCCCCGCTCCGCCGCCGCCAGCGCCGCCGCGAGGTCCGCCGGCAGCGGCGAGGTGACGTCGAGCGGTGCGCCGGTCACGGGATGGCGGAACGCGAGCCGCGCGGCGTGGAGGAACTGGCGGGCGAGGCCGTAGCGCGGCGCGGAGCCGTACTCCGGGTCGCCGATCACCGGATGGCCGATGGCGAGCAGGTGCGCCCGGATCTGGTGCGTGCGCCCCGTCTCGAGCCGGACGCGGAGCAGCGTCTCGCGCGGCAGCGCCCGCTCGACCTCGAAGTGGGTGACGGCCGCGCGCGGCTCGTCCGTGTCCGTCGAGACGCGCGTGCGCACGCGGCGGTCGCGCCCGAGCGGGGCGTCGATGCGGCCGCGGCGCGCGGCCGGGCGGCCGTCGACGAGCGCGAGGTACTCGCGCACGAGGTCGCGCCGCGCGAGCTGCGCCTTCAGCGCCGCGTGCACGGGCTCGGAGCGCGCGACGACGAGCAGCCCGGAGGTGTCGCGGTCGAGCCGGTGCACGATCCCGGCGCGCTCGGGATCCTCCCCGCCGGCGGCGCGCCCGGCGAGGGCCTGGGCGAGCGTGCCGCGGGCATGGCCGCGCGCGGGATGGACGACCACGCCGGCGGGCTTGTCGACGACGATGAGGTGCTCGTCCTCCCACGCGACTGCGAACTCCGGGCCGGGCACGCTCGCCTCCCGCGCGGGCGCCGGCGCGGAGGCGATCGAGACGACCTCCCCGCCGGCGAGCACGTGGCGCTTCGGCCGCGCGACGCCGTCGACGGCGACGCGACCGGCATCGATCGCGCGCTGCGCGGCGGCGCGCGAGCCGGCGGCGCCGGCGAGGAAGACGTCGAGGCGCTCGCCCGCGGCCTCGGGCGGAACCCTCAGCTCATCCGCCATCGGCCGGCTGCGGCGCGCCGGCGGCCTGCGCCTCGCGGCGCCGCGGCGGGCCCTCGAGGACGTAGAGCAGCGAGAGCACGCCGAAGGTGATCGCGATGTCGGCCGCGTTGAACGCGGGCCACGCCGGCAGCTTCAGGAAGTCGGTCACCGAGCCCTCGCGCACGCGGTCGACGAGGTTGCCCGCCGCGCCCCCGAGCAGCAGCCCCGCGGGCAGCCAGACGAGCGGCCGGTTGGCGTGCCCGAGCACGAAGGCCATCAGGGCGACGAGCGCCACCGACGTGCCCGCGATCAGCAGCGCGCCGCCGTCCTGCAGGAAGCCGAAGGCGATGCCCGTGTTGCGGACGTGCACGAGGTCGAGGAACGGCAGCACCTCGTGGCGCTCGCCGCGCAGGACGGAGGAGCGCACGAGCGCCTTCGAGGCCTGGTCGACGAGGAGCACCGCGCCCGCCAGGGCGACCACGCGCCCGAGGCTGCGCGCCCGGGTCACCCCCGGACGAGGGTCACGATGATGTTGCCGCCGATCTGCAGGGCGAGCAGCGCGACGATCGGCGTGAGGTCCAGCGGGCCGATCCGCAGCGGCAGCGGCCGGAAGATCCGCAGCCACGGCTCCGCGACGTCGCGCAGGAACTCGAGCACCGCGTTCACCGGCCGCGAGTACGGCACCCGCACGCCGAAGGAGAAGATCAGGCTCGTGACGATGTAGGCGATGATGATGAGGACGTAGACGAAGATCAGGGACTCGAGGAAGCCCGCGATCTCCGTCCGCGCGGAGCCGAGGACGAGCATGTCCTAAGAATCTACGACGTCGTCCATGGCCTGCGACAGGGCGGCGCGCACACCGCCCCGCTCGAGCGCCGCGAGACCCCGCGCCGTCGTGCCGCCGGGGGACGCGACGGCGCGGCGCACGGCCAGCGTGTCGTGGCCCCGGGCGCGCAGGAGCTCCGCCGCGCCCGCCATCGTCTCGGTGACGAGCGTGGAGGCGAGCGCCGCCGGCATCCCGCGCCGGACCGCGGCGTCGACCTGCGCCTCGACGAGCAGCGCCCAGTAGGCCGGGCCGACGCCGGACACGCCGCCGGCCACCCGCATGAGCGCCTCGGGCACGACGACGACCGTGCCGAGCCGCCCGAACAGCTCGTGCACCGTCGCGCGCAGGTCCTCGTCGACGCGCTCGTCGGGCTCGGCGAACGCGAGCACCCCGCGGCCGATCTCCACCGGGGTGTTCGGCTCGATCCGGAACACCGGGGTCTCCGGGTACGCGGTCCGCACCTCGGCCTGCGTCGTGCGCGCCAGGATCGACACCACGGCCTTCGCGGTGCCGGCGATCTCCTGCGCGACCGCCGCGAGCTGCGCCGGCTTGTGGGCGAGCACCACGAGGTCGGCGCGCTCGGCGAGCTCGCGGTTGGAGCCGACGGCGTCCCCGCCGAGCTCCGCGGCGAGCGCGCGCGCCCGGCCCGAGCCGGAATCCGTGCACAGCACCGGCTCGCCCCATCCGAGCGCGAGCGCCCGGGCCATGTTCCCCGCGCCGACGAGACCGATCTGCACTCGACGGGTTACGACTGGTTGAAGAAGCCCTTCTCGATCAGCCGCGCGCGCTCCTCGCTGGAGAGCTCGACGTTGCGCGGCGTGAGAAGGAAGACCTTGTCGGCGATGCGCTGCATCCCGCCGTCGAGCGCGTACGTGAGACCGGACGCGAAGTCGATCAGGCGCTTGGAGAGGTCGTTCTCGGAGCCCTGCAGGTTGATGATGACCGGGATCGAGTCCTTGAACTTGTCGGCGACGTCCTGCGCGTCGTTGAACGACTTCGGGATCACCAGGTGCACGCGCACCTCCCCGCTGCGGCCGTTGGCCGGGCGCCCGCCCACCGGCCGCAGCACGGTGGTGCGCCGTTCGGACGGGGAGTCGTCCGCGAAGATGTCGTCGATCTCGTCGCGCCGCCGGCGCGTGGACAGCCGGCGCACGTTCGGGCGCTCCCGGTAGCGGTCCTCCATCTCCGTCTCGGGAGCGCGGATCGCCGCCGGCTCCTCGTCCACCTCGTCGTCGTACGCGTCGCGGTCCTCGGCCAGGCCGAAGTACACGAGAGTGCGATGCCAGGAGTCGCGGAAGCCCATCGGGTGGCGAACTTCTAGGCGTGCAGGGCTTTCCCTGCACGCCCGGCGCTAGCTGAAGAGTACCGAGCCGATCCGGACGATCGTCGCGCCCTCCTCGACCGCCACGGGGAAGTCCTGCGACGTCCCCATGGAGAGATGGCGCAGGCCGTGCGCGGCCGCGAGCTCGCGCAGGGCGGCGAAGTGCGGGCGGCTCTGCTCGGGATCGGCGGCGAACGGCGGCATGGTCATCAGCCCCACGACGGTCACCGGGCAGCGCGCGACGAAGCCCTCCAGCTCTGCCGGGGCGATGCCCGCCTTGCCCTCCTCCCCCGCGACGTTCACCTCCACGAGGACCTCCGTCTCCGGCGGCGCGTGGCGCTCGAGCTGCCGCAGGGCGGAGTCGGACGCGACGGAGTGGATGAGCTCCACGAGCGGGACGATCTGGCGCACCTTGCGGCTCTGGAGCTGGCCGATGAAGTGCCAGCGAAACCGGTCGCCGGTCGCGGCACGCTTGGCCTCGAGCTGCTGGCCGCGGTTCTCGCCGAGCAGCGTGATGCCGGCCGCGGCGAGCGCACCGAGGTCCTCCGCGTCGACGTACTTGACCGCCGCGAGCAGCTCGACGCCCGCGGGATCGCGGCCGGCGCGGCGCGCGGCGGCGGCGATCTCGGCGCGCACGCGGTCGGCGTTCGCGCCGACTCGCCCGGAGTCCAGCGTCACGCCCGCCACACGACGCCGGCCTGGCGCCCGGTCACGCCGCCGTCGCGGCGATGGGAGAAGAACAGCGCGGGATCGGCGCACATGGTGCACAGGCCGCAGTCGTGCACCTCCGCGACGCCCGCGGCCTCCAGCTGCGCGCGGGCCACCGCCTCGAGCGCGAGGTTGGCGTGGCCGCGCCGGGCGTCGTAGGCGGCGAACCGGGCGTGCACCTCCTCGCCCGCCTCGTAGCAGC
>DATMVH010000584.1:0-6257 GCA_035563395.1 Solirubrobacteraceae bacterium | reverse complement strand
CGTCGCGCGGCTGGCGCGCGTCGAGTGGTCGGCGGACGGCGGCGGGGCGGCCGCCACCGTCTCCGTCCCCGGCGGCGCGGTGGCCGTGCTCGAATCCGAGGCCGTCGACCTCGAGGCGGCGAGCCGCCGCGTCGCGGAGCGCCGCGCCTGGCTGGCCGACGAGATCCGGCGCGCGGAGCGCAAGCTCGCGAACGAGGGGTTCGTGGCCAAGGCGCCGCCGCCGGTGGTCCAGGCCGAGCGCGACAAGCTCGACCGGTTACGCGACGAGCTGGCCGCGCTGTGAGCTGGACGCTCGAGCAGGCGGAGGAGCACCTGCTCGGGCTCGAGCTCTTCGGGATGCGGTTCGGCCTCGAGCGGATCCGCCGCCTGCTCACGGCGCTCGGCTCGCCGCAGGAGCGCTTCCGCGCGGTCCACGTCGTGGGGACGAACGGCAAGAGCTCCACCGTGCGCATGACCGCCGCGCTGCTCGAGGCCCACGGCGTGCGCGCCGGCGCGTTCCTCTCGCCGCACCTCACCTCGTTCGCCGAGCGGATCCGGATCGGCGACGCGGACCTCGAGCCCGCGGCGTTCGGCGCCGCCGTGCAGCGGGCGGCGGCGGCCGCCGCCAAGGTCGACCGCACGCTCGCGGGCGGGGAGCGGGTGACGCAGTTCGAGCTCGTCACCGCCGCCGCCTTCGACGAGTTCGCGCGCCGCGGCGTGGAGGTCGCCGTGGTCGAGGCGGGGCTCGGCGGGCGCCACGACGCGACGGGCGTGCTCCAGGCGGGCGTCGTCGTGCTCACCAACGTCGGGCTGGAGCACACCCGCTGGCTCGGCCCCACGATCCCCGACATCGCGCGCGAGAAGCTCGCCGTCGTCGGCCCTGGGGCGACGCTCGTGCTCGGCGAGGTCGACGACGACGTGCGCGCCCTCGCGCGCGCGAGCGGCGCGAGGATCGTGGAGCCGGAGCGCCCGGCGGTCGAGCTGCCGGGCTTCCAGAGAACGAACTTCGGCGTCTCCTGCGCGGCCGCGCGCGCCGTGCTGGGGCGGCTCGACGAACGAACGGTCGCCGCCGTCGCGCGGCGCGTCCAGGTGCCCGGCCGCCTGCAGGTGGTCGGCGAGCGGCCGCTGACGATCCTCGACGGCGCCCACAACCCGAGCGGCGTCGCGGCGCTCGCCGCCGCGCTGCCGGAGCGCCCGTTCACGGCCGTCGTGGCCATCCTCGACGACAAGGACGCCGCCGCGATGCTCGCCGCGCTCCGGCCGCGCTGCGTGCGCTTCGTCTGCACGGCGGCGCCCACGCCGCGGGCGCTGCCCCCGGCCACGCTGGCGTCGCTCGCGGCCCAGCTCGGGCGCCCGGCCGAGGTCGTCCCGGAGCCCGCCGCCGCGCTGTCCCGCGCGCGCGAGATCGCCGGCCCGGACGGCGCGGTCGTGGCCACGGGGTCGATCTACCTCGTCGCCGACCTCGTTTCCGGCGGGCGGCGGAAGGCGTCGGCGCTGTGAACGACCGCGGGCCGAGCGTGCTGGGGATGGTCGCGCTCGTGGCCGTCGTCGTGGCGCTCACCATCCTGGTCTTCTTCACCCTCGGCTACGCTTTGGGCCGGATGTTCTTCTAGCGGCCGGCGCCCCGGGGTACCCTCCGCGCTCACGATCATGCTCCTCTTCGGCGTCTTCGGCATCGACAACGACGCGCTCAACACGGCCGTCAACGTCCTCATCCTCGTGCTGGTCGTCGTGTGGCTCGCGCTCGTGTTCTGGACCTTCGCGGACGCGCGGCGCCGGATCGACGACCCGATGCTCGTGGGCTGCGCGACGCTCGCCGCGCTCTTCCCGTTCGTCGGCACGATCGTCTACATGATCGTCCGGCCGCCGGAGTACCTCGACGACGTGCGCCTGCGCGAGCTCGAGATGCAGGCCGCCGAGGCGCGCCTCGTCTCGCTCGACTACCAGCTCTGCCCGCACTGCGAGTACGAGGTCAAGAGCGACTACCTGCGCTGCCCGAGCTGCCAGCACAAGCTCAAGGAGCGCTGCTACTCGTGCGGCAAGGCCGTCGACCCCGAGTGGCGGCTGTGCCCGTACTGCGAGGCGGAGATGGCCACCGCCCCCGCCCCCACCGGCTCCCGCCGCCGCCGCCGCCAGAGCCAGGGCCAGCAGCCCACCTCCGAGGAGCCCGCGGCCGCCGAGGCGCCGACGCGCTCCAAGCGCTGACCGAGAAACCCGAAGGAGACCGCATGGACCGGACCCTGATCCTGGTGAAGCCGGACGCGTTCGCGCGCAACCTGACGGGCGAGATCATCGCCCGCTTCGAGCGCAAGGGCCTGCGCATCGTCGCCCTGCGCTACATGACGCTCGACCGCCAGACCGCCGAGCAGCACTACGCGGAGCATCAGGGCAAGCCGTTCTTCGAGGAGCTGGTCTCCTTCATCACCTCCGGCCCGCTCGTGGCGCTGGTCCTCGAGGGCACGGAGGCGGTGCGCGCCGCCCGCCAGGTGATCGGCGCGACGAACCCGCTCGAGGCGGTGCCGGGCTCGATCCGCGGCGACTACGCCGTCGAGGTCGGCCAGAACATGGTCCACGGCTCCGACTCGCCGGAGTCGGCCGAGCGCGAGGCCGCGCTGTTCTTCCCGGACCTCTGATCCTCGCGAGCGCGTCGCCCCAGCGGCGCGCGATCCTCACGCAGGTGGGGTTGCCGTTCGTCGTCCGCCCGGCCGGTGTCGACGAGCTCACGGAGGGCGACCCCGTGGCCGTCGCGGCCGAGAACGCGAGCCGCAAGGCGCTCGCCGTATCGGCGGACAGCCTTCTCGGGCCCGAGAACGCGAGCCGCAAGGCGCTCGCGGCGCCGGCGGACGGGCTCGTCCTCGGCGCCGACACCCTCGTCGCCGTCGACGGCGCGATCCTGGGCAAGCCGGCCGATGCGGCACAGGCCCGCGACTACGTCGGCCGCCTCGCCGGGCGCACGCACGAGGTGGTCGGGGGCATCGCGCTCGCCCGCGACGGCGCGGTCGTGGCCGCCGCCGTGGAGGTCACGGAGGTCCGCTTCCGCGAGCTCTCGGCGGCCGACGTCGCCGCCTACGTGGAGACGGGCGAGTGGCAGGGAAGGGCCGGCGGCTACGCCATCCAGGGCCGCGGCGCAGCGCTCGTCCGCGGCATCTCCGGGGACTATCTGAACGTCGTCGGGCTGCCGCTGGCGCGCCTGCTGGACCTCCTTCCGGAGCGGCCTTTGCAGCGCGTTTTCGGCGCCTAGGGCTTCGATAGACTTCCCCGCCCCCGGCCCCAGCGTGCGCGGCCGCGAGGTGATGGGCTTCCTCTCTCCATGGGCTTCTTCTCCTACCTCACCGGCTTCGGCGGGCGCGACATGGCGGTCGACCTCGGCACGGCCAACACGCTCGTCTACGTGCGCGGGCGCGGGATCGTGCTGTCCGAGCCGTCCGTGGTGGCGATCGACTCGCGCACGGGGGAGGTCCACGCCGTCGGGATCGAGGCGAAGCGCATGCTCGGCCGTACGCCCGGCACGATTTCGGCCATCCGCCCGCTCAAGGACGGCGTGATCGCGGACTTCGACGTGACGGAGGAGATGCTCCGCCACTTCATCCAGAAGGTCCACCAGAACCGCTGGGCGCACCCGCGCGTCGTCGTCTGCGTGCCCTCCGGGGTCACGGGCGTCGAGAAGCGCGCGGTCGAGGAGGCGTGCCTGTCGGCCGGCGCGCGCCAGGCCTACCTGATCGAGGAGCCGATGGCCGCGGCGATCGGGGCCGGCCTGCCGGTCGGGGAGCCGACGGGGAACATGGTCGTCGACATCGGCGGCGGCACCTCGGAGGTGGCCGTCATCTCGCTCGGCGGCATCGTCGTCTCCCAGTCGATCCGCGTCGGCGGGGACGAGCTGGACGAGGCGGTCATCAACTACGTCAAGCGGGAGTACAAGCTCCTGATCGGCCAGCAGACCGCGGAGGAGGTCAAGCTCGAGATCGGGTCGGCGAACCCGCTCGAGGAGGAGGTCCAGGCGGAGATCCGCGGGCGCGACCTCGTCTCGGGCCTGCCCAAGACCGTGGTCCTGACGTCGGAGGAGGTCCGCGCGGCGCTTGAGGAGCCGCTCGTGCAGATCATCGACGCGATCAAGGAGACGCTGGACCGGACCCCGCCCGAGCTCGCGTCGGACATCATGGACCGCGGCATCATGCTCGCGGGCGGCGGGTCGCTCCTGCAGGGCCTCGACGAGCGCCTGCGCGAGGAGACGCAGATGCCGGCGCACCGCGCCGAGTCGCCGCTGACCTGCGTGGCCGTCGGCTCCGGCCGCTCGCTCGAGGAGTTCGAGGCGATCCACCGCTCAAACCGCAATCACCGCGGCGCGCGCCGCCAGCGGCGCTAGGTCGCAGCCGCCCCCGGCGCTAGCCTCCAGGCGCCCCCGTTCGAGGAGCACCCACTCCGATGTACGACAAGCAGGTCCGACGCCGCCGCGCCGTGCTCGCCGCGCTCGTGGCCTGCTGCATCCTGCTGCTGACCGTGTACTTCACCGAACCCTCGAACGGCGGCCTGCACGCCACCCAGCGCGGCGCGATGGAGGTGCTCGCGCCGGTCCAGGAGGGCGCCAACCGGGCGCTGAAGCCCTTCCGCGACCTGTTCGGCTGGTTCGGCGACACGCTCGACGCCAAGGAGGAGCGCGACGCCCTGCGCAAGGAGCGCGACACGCTGCGCCAGGAGGTCGCGCGGCTCGAGCTCGAGCGCGCGGAGAACGAGGAGCTGCGCGGGCTGTTGTCCTTCAACCGCACGACGGACTACCAGCCCGTCACCGCACGGGTCTACGTCCGCTCGCCCAGCACCTGGTACTCCACGGTGCAGATCAACAAGGGCGCGAGCGACGGCGTGCGGGTCAACCAGCCCGTCGTGAACGGCGCCGGCCTCGTCGGGAAGGTCAAGTCCGTCAGCGACGGCAACGCGGTCGTGATGCTGCTGACGGACCAGCAGTTCGGCGTCGCCGCGCAGGCGGTCAAGGCGCGCGAGCCGGGGGCGGTGCTGCCGGCGGTCGGCGCGCCGGGCGACCTGCTGCTCGACCTCGTCCCGCGGGCCAAGCGCGTGAAGCCCGGCGACCAGGTGATCACCGCCGGCACCGTGTCGGAGCGGCTCTCGTCGCCCTTCCCGCGCGGCTTGCTGATCGGCACGGTGAAGCGGATCGAGGGCGACGGCGAGCTTGACCGCACGATCCACGTTGAGCCGGCGGCCGACCTGCGCCGGCTCGACATCGTGCAGGTCCTCACGCGCCCCACGGCAGAGCTCACGGCGTCCGCGGCGAGCCCCGGGGGCACGCCGTGATCTGGTCTCCCGGCGCGGTCGGCCGGCTCGCGGCGCTCGGGCTCGTGGGCGGCATCCTGCAGGTGACCACGGTGTCCCAGGTGCTGGTGTTCGGGGTCCCGGCGGACCTCTCGCCGCTCCTCGTGGCCTCCGTCGGGCTGCTCTGCGGGTCGGTAGCCGGGGCCACGTTCGGCTTCTGCCTCGGGCTGTTCGTCGACACCGTGCTGTTCCAGACGCTCGGGGTCAGCTCGCTCGTGCTGCTGGTGGCCGGCTACGGCGCGGGGCGCCTGCGGGAGCTGCGCGACCCGGCGCACGGCCTCGTGCCCGTCGCCGTCGGGGCGGTCGCGTCCGCCGTCGCCGTCGTCGGCTTCTCCGTGCTGCAGTTCCTGCTCGGCGTGGAGGCGCCCGTGTCGTTCCTCCTGATCCGCCAGATCCTGCTCGTGATCGTGCTCGGCACGCTGCTCGCCCTGCCCGTGTACGCGCTGTGCCGGCGCGTGATGCTGCCCTACCTGCCCGATGACCCGCGCCGGCGCCGGCGCCGCGCCTACACCACCGGCGGGCTGAGCCCCCTCAGCCGGGCGTAGCCCCAGCATGCCGCCGCCCATCGACGAGCGCCGGCCGGCCATCACGCCGCAACTCGCGGTGCGCGTCGCCGTGCTCGGCGGCATCGCCTTCGTCCTGTTCGCGATCGTCTTCTTCCGCCTCTGGTTCCTGCAGGTCCTCACGGGCGAGGACTACGTGTCGCAGGCCCGCGAGAACCGTGTCCGCAAGGTCAAGATCGAGGCGCCGCGAGGCAACATCGTCGACCGCAACGGGCAGGTGCTCGTCACCACCCGCGTCGCCGCCGTGGTCCAGATCGAGCCCGACACGCTGCCCGCGGCCGAGCTGGCGGCGGCCGACGCCTACCGGCAGGGTCGCGCGGCCTCCGAGACCCGCCGGCTGGCCGCCGCGCGCGAGCTGCGCGCGCTCGACGAGCGGCTGCACGCCGACGGCCG
>DATMVH010000583.1:0-7156 GCA_035563395.1 Solirubrobacteraceae bacterium | reverse complement strand
GCGACCGGCGCGATCAGCGCCCAGCCGGCGACCAGCGTCGCGGCGACCGGCGCCGGCCGCGCGGCGTTGAGGAGCACCTCCGCCGCCCAGGCGGCGCACAGGGCGGCGGTGAGCGCCACGTCGCCCGCCGACACCGCGAGGACTCCCGGCCGGACAGCACGCGAGCGGACTCGCATAGCGCAGAACCTACCGCCGCCCCGACGGGCCGCATCGGCCTCGGGGCAGATTCGCCGTACGCCTTCGGTTGACGCGGATGGCCGGACGCCGGGCCCGGAATCGGCCTCGCGTTGACGGCCGGATCCGCGCTGCGGGCGATGACGCCTGCGCTCGGCCGGCGCATCCTCGACACCCGGCGACAGACCCCGATCCCTGCCGACCGTCGCCGCGAGCAGTTGAGGCCGATGGTGAGCGCTCATCTCGATCCCGATCGCCGGCGCTGGCCGGCGCTCTAGAGGAGGTCCCGACGTGTCGTCCCTCACTCGGTGGGTACTCGCGCACAAGCGCCTCGTCGTCTTCGGCTGGATCGCCCTGACGATCGCCGGCATCGCCGCCTCCGGCCCGGCCAGCGAGGCGCTCGACCAAGAGTTCTCGGTGCCCGGCCGCGAAGGCTGGGAGACGAACGTCGCCATCGCCGAGCGCTACGCCGGCACCGGCGGCGACTCCGCGCCGCTGCTGCCGGTCGTCACCCTGCCGCGCGGGACGACCGTGACCAGCCCCGGCGTCGAGCGCGCGCTGGCGGAGATCGACCGCCGCCTGGCGCGGGCGCTGCCCGGCGCGCGCGTCGCGTCGTACGCATCGACGGGCGACGACGCCTTCGTCTCGCGGGACGGGCGCACGACCTTCACGCTCGTCTACCCGCGCCCGAACCGGGAGGCGCTGTTCGGCGAGAACCCCGAAGCCGAGAAGGCCGCCCGGGCGGCGCTCGCGGGCGTGACCGTCGCCGGCCAGCCGGTCCACCTCACGGGCTTCGACGCGCTGGCCCGCGACAGCGGCGCCCAGGAGGGACCGGGCGTGCTGCTCGAGGCGATCCTCGGCGGCGCCGGCGCCCTGGCCGTGCTCGCGTTCGTCTTCGCCTCCTTCCTCGCCGTCGTTCCCGTGCTGATGGCCATCCCCGCGATCATGACCACGTTCCTGCTCCTACTCGGGCTCACGCAGCTGACGGACGTCTCGCCGATCGTGCAGTTCCTGATCGCGCTCGTCGGCCTCGGCGTGGCGATCGACTACTCGCTGCTGGTCGTCACCCGCTGGCGCGAAGAACGCGCCCACGGCCACCCCGGCGACGAAGCCGTCCGGCGCGCCATGCAGACCGCCGGCCGTGCCGTCGTGGTCAGCGGCTCCACGGTCGCCGTCGGCCTCTTCGCGCTCGTCGCCCTGCCGCTGCCGTTCCTGCGCTCCATGGGCTACGGCGGGCTGCTGATACCGCTCACGTCGGTAGCCGTCGCGCTGACGCTGCTGCCGGTCGTCCTGGCGACCCTCGCGCCACGGCTCGACTGGCCGCACCGGCGCACCGACGACCGTGCCAGCCGCACCTGGACGCGCTGGGCCGTCGTAGTCGCGCGCCACCGCTGGGTGGCGGCCGGCGCCGGGATGGCCGTCGTCGCGGCGCTCGCGCTCGCGGCGACCGACCTGCGGCTCGGCATCGCCGACGCCGACACGATCGCCCGCGGCGGCGACGCCAGAGACGGCCTGCTCGCGCTCGAGCGCTCCGGCATCGGCGAAGGCGCGCTGCTGCCGCACGAGATCCTCGTCGGCCGCTCCACCAGCCCGGAGCGCGTCGCGACGGCGCTCGACGACGTCGCCGGCATACATGGCGCCGTCGCCCCCGAGGACGCCCGCTGGCGCCGGGACGGCACCGCGCTCGTCGAGGCCATCCCCACCGCCGACACGTCGACCGAAAGCGGCGCAGCCGCCCTCGACGCGGTTCGCGAGCGCGCGCACGCCGCAGGAGCGGACGTCCGTGTCGGCGGCCACCCGGCCGCCAACGACGATTTCGTCGACGCCGTCTACGGGTCCTTCCCGCTGATGATCGCGCTCATCGCCGCCGTCAGCTTCGTGCTGCTGGCCCGCTCGTTCCGCTCGCTGCTCCTCCCGCTCAAGGCGATCGGCCTGAATGTCCTCAGCGTCGCCGCCGCCTGGGGCGTCCTCGTGCTCGTCTGGCAGCACGGCCACGGCTCCGAGGTGATCTGGGGCATCGAAGCCACCGGCTCGGTCCCGTCGTGGATGCCCCTGATGGTCTTCGCATTCCTGTTCGGGCTTTCGATGGACTACGAGGTCTTCATCCTCGCCCGCATGCGCGAGGAATACGAGCGCACCGGCTCGACCCGCGCCGCGGTCGTCCAGGGGCTCGGCCGCACGGGCCGGCTGGTCACCAGCGCCGCGCTCATCCTCTTCCTCGCGTTCGTGTCCATGGCCGCCAGCCCGGGCACCGACCTCAAGATGTTCGCCACCGGCCTAGGCGCCGGCATCCTCCTCGACGCCACGATCATCCGCGGCCTCATCGTGCCCGCCGCCATCGCCCTCATGGGCCGCTGGAACTGGTGGCTCCCGCACTGGCCCGCCCGCATCCTGCGCGTCGAGCCATCACCGCTGCGCCCGAACCCCGCCGTCGGCGAGGCCGACGGATGACCGCCACACCGCAACCCCAGCCAACGGAGAACCCGATGCCGCGCACCACCGACCATGACCCGACGCGCCGCGCCTCGGCGTCGAGCCCGAGCCGGATCGAGATCGACCTCGGCGACGCGCCCGTGGTCGTCGGCCACCACGCCTTCCACGCCGCCGCCCAGCCGGACGTCCTCGACGCCGCCCAAGCCGCCGAACTGCTCGCCGTCGACGAGCAGGCGATCGTCGAGCTCGCCGAAGCGGGGGAGCTTCCGGGCCGCCGCGTCGCCGGCGAGTGGCGCTTCGCAAGGCGGGCCGTGCTCGACTGGCTGGCTGCCGGCCCGGCAGGGGGAGGCTCGTGAGGCCGGCAGGCGGGGAGCGGATCATCGTCGACTTCTTCTACGCCCGACCCGTCGGGCACGTCGTCGAAGCGCTGCACCACTGCCTTGCGCCCCACCGCGCCGATCCACGGCGGGGGATCTCGCTGCTGCTCAGCGCCGCCGCGCCGACGGAGCTCGTCCGGCTGTGCCCGCCCGTGTGCAAGACCTACTTCAACCGCGTCCCATTCCGCTCGATCGTCCCCGACACGTCGCGCTACCCATGCTTCTCGCAGTTCGCCGCCGATTCAGCCGCCCCTGACGGCGACGACGGCGACCGCATCCCCAGCATGATGCGCGCGCGCGTCCAGGACGACCTCGACCGCATCGTCGCCACCGCCCACGAGCTCATCGACGGCACGGTGTCCTACGAGCGCTGTCTCGACGACCACTTCGCCGACCTGCTCGACGCGCACGACGACGACCCGTCCGCGCTGTGGTCGTTCGACGACGTCCATCTCGACCATTTCCCCGAGCCCTGGGCGCCCGGTTCCCGGCAGGCGCACGCGCGGTCCACGCATCCCAGGCAGGTGTGGCGATGACCGAGCATGCCGTCGTGATCGCCGGAGGCGGTCCGACCGGGATGATGCTGGCGGCCGAGCTGGCCCTCGCGAAGGTCGACGTGGCGATCGTGGAGCGGCGCGCCGGCCAGGACCTCGCCACCTCGCGCTCACGCGGCCTGCTGTCACGCACCATCGAGGTGCTCGACCAGCGCGGAGTCGCTGATCGCTTCCTCGCCGAGGGTCGGGTGGTTCATGTCTGGGGGGACTTCGCCGGCGTCCCGATGGGCATCAGCGACTTCCCCACCCGGCACAACTACGTGCTCGCGCTGTCGCAGAACCACATCGAGCGCATCCTCGCCGGGTGGGTCGGCGAGCTCCCCGTGACGATCTACCGCGGGCGCGACGTGACGGGCTTCGCGCAGGACGACGTCGGCGTCGAGGTCGAGCTGTCCGACGGCGCGTCGCTGCGGGCGGAGTATCGCGTCGGGTGCGACGGAGGACGCAGCCGGGTCCGCAAGGCCGCGGGCATCGACTTCCCCGGCTGGGACCCGGCGACCAGCTCGCTGATCGCCGAAGTCGAGATGGACGGAGAGCCGGAGCTCGGCGTCCAGCGCGACGACAAGGGCGTTCATGCCATCGGCCCGCTCGAGGACGGACGGTTCGGGGTCGTGGTCAGAGAAGAGCAGCTCGGGCAGACCGACGAGCCCACCCTGCAAGATCTCAGCCGGCTGCTCGTCGCCGTGCGAGGCACCGACTACGGGCTGCGCAGCGCCACGTCGATCTCGCGGTTCACCGACACGACCCGGCAAGCGGCGTCCTACCGCACAGGACGCGTCCTGCTGGCCGGCGACGCCGCCCACGTGCACTCCCCCATGGGTGGGCAGGGACTCGGCACCGGAGTGCAGGACGCCGTGAACCTGGGGTGGAAGCTCGCCCAGGTCGTCAAGCGGACATCACCGCAGAGCCTGCTCGACACCTACCACGCCGAGCGCCATCCGGTCGGCGCGCGGGTGCTGCAGACCACGATGGCCCTGACCGCGCTGGCTCGCGAGGACGCCCGCGTCAGCGCCTTGCGAGAGATCATCGCCGATCTGCTGAGCGTCGAGGACGCTCGCAAGCGGGTCGCCGCGAGGTTGGCCGGACTGGACATCCACTACGACCTCGGCGAGGGGCACCCGCTGCTCGGACGCCGCATGCCCGACCTCGATCTCATGACCGCCGACGGCCCGCTACGGGTCTACATCTTGCTGCACGAAGCCCGCCCGGTGCTGCTGAACCTTGGCGACCCCGGCGGCCTCGACGTCGCGGCGTGGGCAGATCGCGTCCGGGCGATCGACGCCGAATACCTCGGTCCGTGGGAGCTTCCGGTACTCGGCGCGGTCACGGCGCCCACCGCCGTGTTGATCCGACCCGACGGGCACGTGGCTTGGGTGGGAGACGGCACGGACGATGGCCTCGCCGGCGCGCTGACCGCCTGGTTCGGTCAGCCGGACGCGACGTAGCTGTTCAGCGTCGGCGCCGAAGGTCCCACCGCCCCCGCGCCCGCGTCCGGCGCCGGAGTGCTCGGCGGTGTCACAGCCGGCGTTGCCGTCTTGTCTTGTGGAGGCCGGTGATGTCGACGACGTAGGAGCCGATCATGAGAGTGTTCGTGGCAGGGGCGACGGGAGCGATCGGAAGGCAGCTGGTGCCGCGCCTGGTCCAGGCGGGTCATGAGGTTCATGGCATGACGCGCCGCGAGGCCAAGCAGGCGATGCTCCGCGAGTGGGGCGCTGTGCCGGTGGTCGCGGATGCGCTTGATCCCGATCAGGTCGCCGAGGCGGTGGGCAGGGCGCGGCCGGACGTGATCGTCCATCAGCTGACCGCGATCGGAGCGTTGGACATGCGTCACTTCGACCGCGATTTCGCGCCGACCAACCGGCTGCGGACCGAGGGCACGAACTACCTGCTCTCGGCCGGGCAGGCGGTGGGTGTGCGGCGGTTTGTCGCGCAGGGGATCGCGGGCTATGGCGCATACGCGCGCACCGGGGCGCCGATCAAGACCGAGGAGGACCCGCTCGACGCAGCGCCCGCGCGGGAGATGCGCGAGACCTTGGCCGCGATCCGCCATCTCGAGCAGGCGGTGCTCGCTGCACGGTGGACGGAGGGGATCGTGCTGCGCTACGGCGCCTTCTACGGGCCCGGCACTTCGCTGGCGCCGGGCGGGGAGCAGCCCGAGCTGATCCGCAAGGGCAAGTTCCCGCTGGTCGGCGACGGAGGCGGTGTGTGGTCGTTCGTCCACGTCGCCGACGCGGCGGAGGCGACGGTGGCGGCGGTCGAGCGCGGCAAGCGGGGTGTGTACAACGTGGTCGACGATGACCCCGCCCCGGTCGCCGAGTGGCTGCCCGCCCTGGCGCAGGAGCTCGGTGCCAAGAAGCCGATGCGCGTGCCGAGGCTCATCGGGCGACTGTTCGCCGGGGAGGCCGGCGTGGTGATGATGACCGAGCTTCGCGGCGCCTCCAACGCCAAAGCCAAGCGCGAGCTGGCGTGGCGCCCGGCGCACCCAACGTGGCGGCGCGGGCTGGCAGCGGCATGACCGATCGCGAGCGACTGCTCGACGAGCTGCGGCCGGGTGCGTTCGCGATCGCTTACCGGATGCTCGGCAGCGTCTCCGAGGCCGAGGACGTGGTGCAGGAAGCGCTGCTGCGCGTGCATCGGGCCCTTGATGCGGGCGAGGACATCGCGTCGCCGCGCGCGTTCGTGGCCACCGTGACCACCCGGCTCGCGATCAACGAGCTCCGCTCGGCGCGCGCCCGCCGCGAACGCTACGTCGGCGAGTGGCTGCCCGAGCCCATCATCACCGACGGCCAGAACGATCCCGCCCGGCACGCCGAGACAGCCGACTCGCTGTCGCTGGCGCTGCTGGTGCTGCTGGAACGCCTGTCGCCCGAGCAACGCGCGGTGCTGCTGCTCCACGACGTGTTCGACTACGCGTATCCGGACATCGCCCGGATCATCGGCAAGAGCGAGGACAACGTGCGCCAGCTCGCGACCCGCGCCAGACGCCACGTCGCGCAGCGCCGGCCCCGTTTCCAGACCACGCGCGAGCAGCAAGAGGAGCTGGCAGCACGCTTCTTCATGGCCGCAGAGCACGGCCATCTCGCCGCGCTCGAGACGCTGCTCGCGCACGACGTACAGCTGACCGGCGACGGCGGCGGCAAGGCTCCGGCGCTCCCGCGGGCGCTTCGCGGACGCGACCGTGTCGCACGCACGGTCATCAACTGGGTCCGACGGGTCATGCGCCTCCCCGGGGTGTCGCTGCGCCGCGTCGAGCTCAACGGCGGTCCAGGAGCACTTCTTCTCGACGCCCGCCAGCGGCTGATCGGCGTGTGCGCGCTCGAGATCGCCGACGGTCAGATCACCAGCATCAGCGGAATCGTCAACCCCGACAAGCTGGCGCACCTCGGGCCAGTCGGCGACTTCAAGTCGCTCCTGAGCTCGGCGCCATGAGCTCCGATCGCGGGCACGGAGATCGACGCCGCAGGGTCCCCGGCCGCGCGGCCCGCAAGGGCGTTCCCTTATGGCGCGACAGGGCTGCGTCTCGCTGTTGGCCGGGCGCGCCAAGCCGCCGCGGGGCGACGACGCCGCGATGGCCGCGCCGGGTGGTCGGCCGGGCGGCGGGCTGTCGCCGCCGTGCCC
>DATMVH010000582.1:0-14063 GCA_035563395.1 Solirubrobacteraceae bacterium | reverse complement strand
CAGCGCCGCGAGGCGCACGCGGCCCCGGCCCGCGCGGACGAGCTGCTGGAGGCGGGCGGTCGCCGCGAGCGCGTGGCACGACCCGCGCCGGCGCGACGGGTACTTGCTGTAGCGCGTCTGCTCCATCGCGTTGATGCCGGTGAGCCGGACACGGCGGATCCCGGCTCCGCGGATGCGCACGTCCACGGTGTCGCCGTCGGCGACGAAGGTGACCCTCCCGTACTCGAACACGCACCGGGGGGCGCCCGGCTCCGCCGTGCACGGGCCGGAGGGCGGGTCGGCCGGGGCAGCGGGGGCGAGGGCGGCGGCGAGGACGACAGGCGTGGCGAGCGGGGTCGGGATCACGGCGGTCGGGCCCGGCGGGCGTCGGGGTCGGCACTGCCTTTCGACGTCCGCGGGACGATTCCTCACCGGGGGCGCCGGGCGAAGCGCGGCATGCTAGCCGCCCGGGCGCGGACGGCACGCGCGGCCCGCGCGCGGCAGGTCGCGGGACCGTCGCGCCGTGCGCCCTCCCCGTCCGGCCAGGCGATCCGGGCGCATGCCACCGCGTTCCACACAAAAAGCGCGGTCCGTTCACGGACCCTTCACGGGCGTTCCGGAGTCTTAGGACCCGATCACGGCCGCAGGTTCCTCAGCACGAACGCGGCTTCACCACGACGGGTGTGGCGGGCCAGGTTGGCCGTGGTCATCGGAGCACCTGGTCTGAGCCAACGAACACAAGGAACGGTCGAAATGGAGCTGTCTAGGAGGGATCTCGTCAAGCTTGGCATCCTCGGTGGCGCCGCCATGTACCTCCCCGTGGAGCGCATGGCGCGGGCCAGGGACTGGCGGAGCGACCTGAGGACGCCGCCCAAGCCGTACGCGTACTACTTCCAGCGGCCGCCGGAGATCGACCTGCGGGCCGCGGCGAACGGAGAGGCCATCAGCAACCTGCGGTTCGGCATGCAGGAGGTCTCCGTCTCGCTTCTCGGCAGCTCCGCGCCCAACACGAAGATCTGGGCCTACGTCGCCGAGCATCCGGTCACGAAGCAGAAGCTCATCAACCCGACGATCCACGTCGACAAGGGCCAGCCGGTGGAGTTCGTCCACGGCAACTACCTTCCCCCCGGGCCGGGCGCGCACCCGTTCGTCAACCTCACGCCGCACGCGGACAAGTCGTATCCGTCCTGGACGTCCGTGCACCTCCACGGCTCCGCGTCGCTGCCGCAGTACGACGGCTACGCGAACGACCTCATCAACCCGGGGCAGCTCAAGCGCTACCGCTATCCCAACGGGCAGGGCGCCCGCACGCTCTGGTACCACGACCACGGCGTCCACCACACGTCGCTGAACGCCTACGCCGGCCTCGCGGCGCAGTATCACCTGCACGACGACATGGAGCGCGACTCGGGCATCCCGACGGGCGCGTTCGACTTCCCGCTCATCCTCAAGGACGCGCTGTTCGCGAGGGACGGGCGGCTGCAGTGGGACGACAACGACCTTTCGAGCTTCATGGGCGACGTCATCTTCGTCAACGGCGTGCCGTGGCCGCTGATGCCGGTCCACAAGCGCAAGTACCGGTTCCGCATCCTCAACGCGTCGATCTCGCGCTCGTTCAACCTCTCGCTCAGCGGCACGGGCGCGACGATGCACGTGATCGCGACGGACGGCGGCTTCATGCCCAAGCCCGTCAAGGTCACGAGCCTCCGGGTCGGCATGGCGGAGCGCTACGAGATCGTCGTCGACTTCGAGAAGTGCGCCGACAACGCGGAGATCCTGCTGCGCAGCGCCGAGGTCAAGAACAACGTGGACTACCTCCACACGGGCAAGATCATGAAGTGGAAGGTCCAGCCCGGGGTGGCGCCCGACAAGTCCCGCAACGAGCTGCCGACCCAGTTCTACACGCCGCGCGCGCCGAACGCCGCGAGCAACACGACGGTCGACGGCGTGCCGAGGTACATGGGCCCGGACGAGATCATGGGCCTCACCGAGAGCATGGCGGTCAGGCGGCGCAAGCTCGAGTTCAAGAAGAGCGACCTGACGGGCGAGTGGCTGATCGGCAACAAGACCTGGAAGGAGGTCGAGGACTCCGACTACCAGGCGGTCGTGGCCGACCCCAAGGTCGGGGACATCGAGGTCTGGGACCTCGAGAACAGCTCGGGCGGCTGGTTCCACCCCGTGCACCTGCACCTCGTGGACTTCAAGATCCTCTCCCGCAACGGGCGCGCCCCGCACCCCTACGAGCAGGGCCCGAAGGACGTGGCGTACGTCGGCGAAGGCGAGACCGTGCGCATCGTGGCGAAGTTCGGCCCGCACGAGGGGCGGTACATGATCCACTGCCACAACCTCGTCCACGAGGACCACGACATGATGACCCAATACCGGGTCGGGCCGCAGAAGGCGAACGCCGACGACCCCAACGACCCGCGTTACGGCGATCCGGCGTGGGGCGACGCGAACGCCTGAGCGGCGGAAGGTCACGGCCATGTCCACGATCGGGCTCCATCCCTCGCCGCGCGGCCTGGCCGCCGGCATCGCAGCGAGCTGGCTGCCGCGCGTCGCGGCAGCCCTCTCGCTGTCGGCCGCGATCGCCCACTTCGGCGCGGTGCCGCCGCACCTCCACGACTGGTGGGCGCACGGCGCGTTCTTCGTCGTGTGCGGCGCGCTGCAGGCGGCCTTCGCCGGCCTGATCCTCTGGCGCCCGAGCGCGTGGCTCGCGCTCACGGGCGTCGCGGGCACCCTCGCGGTGCTGGCGCTGTACGTCGTCAGCCGCACGTACGGCGCGCCCCTCGGCCCCCACGCGGGCGTGCCCGAGCCGGTCGAGGCCTATGACCTCACGACCGCGGCGGGCGAGTTCGCGCTCGTCGTCGTCCTCGTGGCGATGCTGGGGGAGAAGGCGCGGCGCTGGGCCATGCGCCTGGTGATGCTCGTCGCGATGGCCCTCTGGGCCGGGAAGGCGACGGGCTTCCTCGCATGAGCGCGCCGCCGGTCACGCAGGAGGAGCCGCCCGTGCGCGGCCTCGAGGACGCCGAAGCGCCGGATCGCTCCCGCCGGCGCTTCGCGCGTCCCGGGGCGGGGCCGGCGCGCTCGGGCGCCCGTCGCCGCGCGCGCGCGGGGCTCCGGCTCGGCCGCAGCCTGCTCTACCTCTTGCTCCCGGTCGCGCTGCTCTTCGGCTGCCGCGCGTTCGTCGCCGAGCCGTTCCACATCCCGTCGGCCAGCATGGTCCCGACCTTCCAGCCCGGCGACCGCGTGATCGCCAACAAGCTGGCCTACCGCTTCGGCGAGCCGCACGCCGGCGACCTGGCCGTCCTCGAGGGCCCGGACGGGCAGGTCTTCGCGAAGCGGATCGTCGCCCTTGGCGGCCAGCGCGTGGAGATCCGCGACGGCGTGCTGTTCGTCGATCGCGAGCCCCGCGCCGAGCCCTACGTGGACCAGGACCTGGTCGACGGCTTCTTCTTCGGCCCGGCACACGTACCTGCCGGCACGGTCTTCGTCCTCGGCGACAACCGGGGCGACTCCGAGGACTCGCGCGACTTCGGGGCGGTGCCGCTGGACCGCCTGATCGGGCGCGTGGACGTCCGCATCCCGAAGCTGGGCGACGTCCTCTGAGCGCGGGCGGGTAACGTCCCGCGCCGTGTCGGTCGCGGGAACCTTCAACGCGCTCGTCGGCGACCTCGAGTACCCGATGTTCATCGTCACCGCCCGCGCGGCCGGGGAGCCGCTCGGCTGCCTCGTCGGCTTCGCGACGCAGACGAGCATCCGCCCGCCGCGGATGGCGGTCTGCCTCTCGCACAAGAACCGCACGTACCGGCGAGGCCACGACGCGGCCTTCCTCGGCGTCCACTGCGTGCCCGCGGACGCCGGTCCCCTCGCCGAGCTCTTCGGCGGCGAGACGGGCGACGAGGTGGACAAGTTCGCGCGCTGCGCGTGGCACAGCGGGCCGGCGCACGTGCCGATCCTCGAGGGGTGCCCGAACTGGTTCGTCGGCCGCGTGCTGTGGCGGTCGGACGCCGGCGACCACGACGTCTTCCTGCTCGAGCCGGTGGCGGCCGAGGCGGCCACGGCGCAGCCCGAGTTCACGTTCCACCGCGCGAAGCGGATCGAGGCGGGGCACGAGGCCTGATGGAGCGCTTCACCGTCCTGGTGCCCGAGGAGGACGGCGCTCGGCTGAACGCGCTCGAGGTCGCCGCCGCCGTCCCGGGACCCGACCCCGGCGACCGCCCGTTCCTGCTCGTGAACATGATCGCCACCGCCGACGGCCGGGCGACGATCTCGGGCCGGACGGCGCCGATCGCCAACCGCGCCGACTACGAGCTCTTCCACGCCCTGCGCACGCGGGTGGAGGCGGTCATGGTGGGCGCGGAGACCGTGCGCGTCGAGGGCTACGGTCGCATGGTGCCCGAGGCGGAGAACCGCGCCGCGCGCGAGCGCGCCGGGCTCGAGCCGGACCCGCCCGCCGTCGTGGTGACGCGATCGGTCGCGCTGCCCCCGGACGTCGGCATGCTGCGCGCGCCGCAGAACCGCGTGATCGTCCTCACCCCGTCGCCGGACGCGGAGCTGCCGCCCACCGCGGCGGAGGTGAGCTACCTCCGCGGGCCGCTCGAGGAGGGCGTGCGCCGGTTGCGGACGGAGCTCGGGATCCGCTCCGTCCTCTGCGAGGGAGGTCCGCAGCTGCTCGGCGACCTCGTGCGCGCCGAGCTCGTCGACGAGCTGCACCTCGTCGTCGCGCCGAAGCTCGCCGGCGGCCCGGCCCCGCTGACCATCCTCGGCGGCCCGGACGTCGAGCCGCCGCGCGAACTCGAGCTGCTCTCGGTGCACGAGTCCGGCGGCTACCTGTTCCTGCGCTACGGCTGCTGACCGTCAGCCCGGGCGGGGCACGTGCTGGAGCCGCACCCGCCCCTGCGCGACGAGCTTGCCGTCGTCGCGCGTGATGTCGCACTGCCACAGCTGTCCCGTGCGCCCCTGGTGCACCGGGAAGGCCCGCACGTGCAGCGTGCCCTCCGTGTGCGCGCGCACGAAGTCGGTGTGGTTCGAGAGCCCGACGGCGAACTGCCCCGCCGCCGCCACCTCCGCCGAGGCGCCGATGCTGCACGCGCTCTCCACCGCGGTCGCGTAGAGCCCGCCGTGCACGACGCCCCACGGCGTGTGGTGCTCCGTCCCGGCCGCGATCGTGCCCGTCACCTCGCGCCCGTCGAAGCGCTCCACGTCGAGGCTCGCCGCGCGGAGGAACGCCGGGGAGGCGTCGAGGGACAGGTCGGGCATGTCGGTCATGGATCGGTGGCCTCCGGCGTGGGTGGGGTCAGCCGCGCGAGGCGGCCTCCGGCAGGACGCGCGCGCGGATGGCCGCGGTCGCCGCGCGTCCGCGGATCAGCGCGTTCAGCTCGCCGCCGAGGAGGATGGCGATGCTGGCCAGGTACGCCCAGAGCACGGTGGCGACGACGGCGTTCACGGCCTGCCCGATGATCGCCACCGTGGGGTCGTCCGGCGCCACGCCGCTCAGGTCGCGGACGCCGGCGGTGAGCCTGAAGGCCGCCGCCGCGACGATCCACAGCACGGCGCCGGCGATCGCGCCGGGAACGCAGTCGCGCCAGCGGTGGCGGACGTTGGGGCTGAACCGGTAGAGGGAGACGAGGAACGCGACGACCGTGGCCAGCAGCAGCGGCCAGCGCACGATCGACCAGCTCAGCGCGTAGGCGTCCGACAGGCCGAGCTGCTTCGCGAGCCCCGTCGACGGGTTCCCGAGCGGACCGCTCACCATGAGCTCCACCGTGAGCGCCACCACGGCCACCGAGCCCAGCCCGAAGGCGAGGGCGATGAAGCGCTGGACGACCGTCGGGCGGCGGTCGCGGACGCCGTAGGCGTAGTCCAGCGCGTGCGACGTCGACATGAAGAGGTGGCTCGACAGCCACCACGCGAGGATCAGGCCGCCGACCGCCACGCCGCCCCGCGGCTGCGAGAGCTGGGTGTGGATGAAGGGCGTGATCACGCGGTCCGCGAGCTCGGGTCCCATGAGCGCGCGCACGGCGGTCGCGGCCGCCTCCTCCGCCTCGGCGACGACGCCCGCACCGACGACGCGCTCCGACAGCGCGAGCGCCGAGCCGACCGCGACGGTCGACGGCACGAGCGTCAGCACCGCGAAGAAGGCCATCTCCGCGGCGTGGCCGGTGACGCGATGCGCGCGGGCGGCGCGCCCGACCTGCACCACGGTGTGCCACGGCTTGTCGCCGGTCACCGCGCCCGGCTGCAGGCGGGCGCGGAGGCCGTAGCCGTAGATCTTGGGCGGAAGGCGCACGCGCGTGTCTCGGGCGGCGAAGCCGCGCGATTATCGCGCAGGGCCCGGGCCCGCGTGCGGGGAGATGGGGAAGCCGGCCGGGCGGGCGCCTCGTGCGCCCGTCCGGCCGGCCCCATGTCGCTGACGGCAGGACGGTTCGCTTCACAGCCCAGCCCGGTCCGGGAGTGCGAGACGCGTGGTCAGTCTCGGAAGCGCGGCTTCTTACCGACTCCTCCCGGCCCCGCCTCGCGGCTCGGCCGGTGGCCGGGTCGGCGGGGGCGGCTTCTGCGCTGTGTTCTTGTCCGGAGAGCATGGTCGCCCGAACGTGCTCCGCGCGCACGGTGGCTGGCTCCCGTATCAGCGCCGGGGAGAGCCCGCGGACGCGCGCGCGGAAAACCGAACCGCGGTCCGGCGGCTCAGATCCGGTAGCCCGCGCCGGCCACCGTGTGGATCACCGGCGGGTCGCCGAGCTTGCGGCGCAACGTCATCACGGTCATCCGCACGGAGTTCGTGAACGGGTCCGTGTTCGCGTCCCACACGCGCTCGAGCAGCTCCTCGGCGCTCACCACCGCGCCGTCGGCCGTCAGCAACGCGCGCAGCACGCCGAACTCCTTGGGCGAGAGGCCGAGGTCGCGCCCGCCGCGGGTGGCGAGGCGGCGCGCCGGATCGAGCTCCACGTCGCCGCTGCGCAGCACGGGCGGGTGCGCCGGCGCGGCGCGGCGCAGGAGGGCGTGGATGCGCGCGGTCAGCTCGGCGAAGCGGAACGGCTTGGCGAGGTAGTCGTCGGCGCCGAGGCCGAGGCCGCTCACGACATCCTCGGTCGTCCGCGCGGCGGTGAGCATGAGGATCTTGGTCCCGGGCTGCTCGCGGTTGAGCGTCCGGCAGACGTCGTCGCCGTGGACGCGGGGCAGGTCGCGGTCGAGCACGACGACGTCGTACGGGTACACGCGGGCGTTGTAGAGCGCCTCGGCGCCGTCGCCCGCGACGTCGACGGCGGCGCCCTCCCGGCGCAGCCCGCGCGCGAGCGTCGCGGCGACGCGCGGGTCGTCCTCGACGAGCAGCAGCCGCATCAGCGGGCGCCGTGGGTCCGTCCGTTCATGGCGGCAAGGAAAGCCGCGGTTCCACAGCGGCGGATCAACGCCGCCTGAAGATCTCCTGGGAGCGCGTTCGCCGCCGGGCGCGCCCGCCTGTCACCGTTGAGGGGTGACGGCGAGGGGACGACACGCGCGAGGGAGGACATGAGAGCTGCCCAGCAGACCGCCGCGAGGGTGATCGACTGGCTCCGGAACGGCCGCCGGGTCGCGGCGGGGCTGCTCGTGGGCATCGACGGCTCCGCGCCGCTCGACGCCGGCGCGAGCATGTACGTCGACGCCGGCGGGACGATCGACGGCAGCGTGACCGGCGGCTGCGTGGAGAGCGCGGTGGCGCAGGAGGCGATGGCCCTGCTGGCCGGCGACGGGGGCGCCCGGCTCGTGACCTACGGGATCTCCGACGAGCTCGCCGGCACCGTCGGGCTGATGTGCGGCGGAACAGTCCACATCTTCGTCCACGAGCTCGTCCCGGACTCCCGCGAGGCGGTCCTGCGCGGGCTGGAGGCGGTGGTCGAGGAGCGGCCGTGCGCCGTCGCGACCCTGCTCGACGGGCCGCATGCCGGCGCGAAGCTGTTCGTCGACGCGCACACGCGCACGGGCACGCTCGGCGGCCCGGCCCTGCTGGACGCCAACGTGGAACGGGAGGCGCGCGGCCTCGTCGCGCACGGCCGCACGACGGTCCGCCACTTCGGGCTCGACGGGACGACGCTCGGCACCGGCCTGCGGGTCCACGTCACCGCGCACGCCGAGCCGCCGCGGATGGTGATCTTCGGCGCGATCGACTTCTCCGCCGCGCTCGCGCGGATCGCCTCCGGCCTCGGCTACCGCGTGACCATCGCCGACCCGCGCCGGGCGTTCCTCGACTCCCCGCGCTTCGCCGCCTTCGCCGAGACGGTCGCCGCGTGGCCGGACGAGGTGCTCGCTGCGGCGCCGCCCGGGCCGCGCGACGCCGTCCTGGTCTTCACCCACGACGCGAAGCTCGACGTGCCCGCGCTGATGGCCGCTTTCGCCACGGACGCGGGCTACGTCGGCGCGCTCGGCAGCCGGCAGACGACTTCCGACCGGGAGGCGCGCCTGCGCGCGGCCGGCGCCTCCGACGAGGACCTCGAGCGCGTGTACGCGCCGTGCGGGCTCGACATCGGCGCCGCCACGGTGGAGGAGACGGCGATCGCGGTGCTGGCGGAGATGACGGCGCACCGCGCGCACCGCTCGGGCGCCTCGCTGCGCGACGGGAGCGGCCCGATCCGGCGGCGCCGGTCCGGCGCGCCGGAGCTCGCGACGCCGATGCCCGGCGAGCCGGAGCCCGCCGCGCCCGCGGGGTGACCCGCGGGCGGCTGGTCGCTCGCGGAGCTGCGCGCCATGCTCCAGGACGCCGGGTTCGCCGGCGCCGGCTGGCGGCCCGCGGCCGGCGACCGGACCGCCGTCCTGGCTCGCAAGCCGGCCTGACGATCGACGGCGGCGTGCCGTCGGCGGCTCACGGGGCGAAGTCGCCGGCCTCGACCCGGAGCCGCAGCAGCACGTCCGAGATCTCCTCGAGCTCCTCGGCGCCGAGCGGCTCCGTCCCGAAGCGCGCGTCGTTGAGGGCCTGCGTGGCCGCCCCGGCCGCCGCGCGACCGGCGTCGGTGATGCTGGCGAGCACGGTGCGGCGGTCGGCGTCGTGCGGCACCCGCCGCACGTAGCCCGAGCGCTCGAGCTGGTCGACGATGTTCGTGACGCTCGTGCGGTGGACTTGCAGCCGCGCGCCCATCTTGCCGAGCGGCAGGGCGCCCCGGCGGCTCAGGAAGAGCAGCATCAGCGCCTCGTAACGCGGGAAGGTGAGCTCGAACGGCCGCAGCAGCTCGTTCAGGCGCGTCATGAGGATCTGCTGCGCGCGCATGATCGAGGTCACGGCGCTCATCGAGGGACCGACGTCCTCGCCCCAGCGGCGCGACCACTGGCGCCGCGCCTCGGCGATCGGGTCGAAGGCGAGGGCGGGGCCGGGCACGGCTCAGAACACCGGCGTCTCGCGGTAGCAGCCCCAGACGTCCTGTAGCGCGGCGACGATCTCGCCTTCCGTGGCGTGCGCACGGGCGCAGTCGAGGAGGAGCGGCATGAGGTTGCGCTCCGTGGCCGCGGCCGCGCGCAGCTCGGCGAGCACCGCCTCGACCGCCGCGGCGTCGCGGCGCGCGCGCACCGCCTGCACGCGCCCGACCTGCTTGCGCTCCAGCGCCGCGTCGATGCGGAGGATCTCCGTGGTGCGGTCGTCGCCCTCGAGGTACTCGTTGACGCCGACGAGGATGCGCTCGCGCGCCTCGATCTCCGTCTGATGCGCGTACGCGGCGTCGGCGATCTCGCGCTGCGGGAAGCCCTGCTTGACCGCCTCGACCATGCCGCCGAGCTCGTCGATCCGCGCGAAGTACGCGTACGCGAGCGCCTCCAGCCGGCTCGTGAGCGCCTCGACGAAGTACGAGCCGCCGAGCGGGTCGATGGTGTTCGCGACGCCGGTCTCGTGGGCGATGATCTGCTGGGTGCGGAGCGCGATCCGCACGGCCTCCTCCGTGGGCAGCGCGAGCGCCTCGTCGTAGGAGTTCGTGTGCAGGGACTGCGTGCCCCCGAGCACGCCGGCCAGCGCCTCGATCGCCGTGCGGACGATGTTGTTCAGCGGCTGCTGGGCCGTCAGCGACACCCCGGCGGTCTGCGTGTGGAAGCGCATCAGCCACGAGCGCGGGTCCTGCGCCCCGAACGTCTCGCGCAGCTCGCGCGCCCAGATCCGGCGTGCGGCGCGGTACTTGGCGATCTCCTCGAAGAAGTCGATCTGGGCGTTGAAGAAGAAGCTCAGCCGCGGCGCGAACTCGTCGACGTCGAGGCCGCGGCCGACCGCCTGGCGGACATAGGTCAAGCCGTCGGCGAGCGTGAACGCGAGCTCCTGCGCCGCCGTGGAGCCGGCCTCGCGGATGTGGTAGCCCGAGATGGAGACGGGGTGCCAGCGCGGCAGCTCGCGCGCGCACCACTCGATCATGTCGCCCAGCAGGCGCATCGCCGGGTCGACCGGGAAGCACCACTCCTTCTGGGCGATGTACTCCTTGAGGATGTCGGCCTGGATCGTCCCGCCGAGCCGGTCCCGCGGCACGCCGCCCTCCTCGGCGGCCACGACGTAGAAGGCCAGCATGATCGCCGCGGGCGCGTTGATGGTCATGGAGACCGTCACGCCGCCGAGGTCGATGCCGGCGAAGAGGTCCTCCATGTCGTCCAGCGTGTCGACCGCCACGCCCTCGCGGCCGACCTCGCCCAGCGAGCGCGGCGAGTCGGAGTCGTGGCCCATCAGCGACGGCATGTCGAAGGCGGTCGAGAGGCCGGTCTGGCCGTGGGCGAGGAGGTACCGGAAGCGCTCGTTGGTCTCCTCGGGCGTGCCGAAGCCGGCGAACTGCCGCATCGTCCACAGGCGCCCGCGGTACATCGACGGGTAGACGCCGCGGGTGAACGGATAGGCCCCGGGCAGCCCGATCGCGGCCGGCCCGGGCAGGTCGGCCTCCGTGTAGAGCGGTGCCACCGGCTCGCCGGACAGCGTGGTGAAGGAGTCACGCCGCTCGGGCGTCGCGGCATAGGCGCGCCGCCAGTCCTCGAGCGGCGCGGGGTCGATGTGCGTGGCCATCAGATAGTCGGAAGGTCGCATATCGCGGCGAGGGCGTCAAGCGGACCGCAGGAGCAGGTCGACGTACCCGTCGGCCACCTCCCGCGGCGACAGGCGCCCGCGCGGCCGGTACCACTGCGCCGTGTGGTTGACCATGCCGAGCAGCGCCGACAGCGCGAGGCGCCGGTCGGCGAAGCCGGCGTCGCCCGTGCCCTCGACGGCCGCGAGCACGTCCTCGACCAGCCGCTCGAAGCGCTTGCGGCTGCTGCGGACCGCGCGCCACTGCGCGCCGCGCTCGATCACGTGGCGCTCTTGCTGGAACACGAGCATGTGGTCGCGGTGGTCGACCACGTGCGCGACCCACAGGCGCACGAGCGCGCGCAGCTGCTCGCCCGCCGGCGCCTCCGCCCGCAGCAGCTCGCGCGCCGCCGCCAGCAGCGGCTCCATCAGCTGGTCGCAGATGGCCATCAGGAGCCGCTCCTTGCTCCCGATGTAGTGGTACAGGCCGCCGGCCGCGAGCCCGGTGGCCTCCGCGAGGTCCTGGATCGAGGTCTGGTCGTAGCCGCGCGCGGCGAAGACGCGCGCCGCGTCGCGCACCAGCTGCTGCTGCCGGCGGTCGTAGCGGTCGCGCAGCGCGGGGCGCGTCGGAGGAGCCGGCACGCGCCCGAGCATACACCGAGGGATCGTTCGAAGTTCGAACGATCCCTCGAACTTCTGTATCGTTCCGGCCGTGTGGCTCGAGCTCGACGACGAGACGCGGTTCCTCCGCCGGACCGTGCGCGAGTTCGCCGAGGGCGAGATCGCGCCCGTCGCGGAGGAGCTCGACCGCACGAAGGCGTTCCCCTACGCGATCGTTCGCGCGATGGGCGACCTGGGGTGGATGGGCATCCCGTTCCCCGAGGACGTCGGCGGGGCCGGCGGGACCTCGCTGCAGTACGCGGTCGTGGTCGAGGAGCTGGCGCGCGTCGACTCGAGCGTCGCCATCACCCTGTGCGCGCACACCTCGCTCGGCACGCAGCCGATCCACCTCTACGGCACGGACGCGCAGAAGGCGCGCTACCTGCCCGACCTCTTAGCCGGCACGAAGCTCGGCGCGTTCGGCCTCACGGAGCCCGAGGCGGGCTCGGACGCGGGCAACACCCGCACGCGCGCCCGGCTCGAGGACGGCGAGTGGGTGATCGACGGCGCCAAGCAGTTCATCACCAACGCGGGGACGGAGATCTCCGGCCACGTCACCCTCACCGCGCGCACGGGCGAGCGGGAGATCTCCAACCTCATCGTGGAGAACGGCACGCCCGGCTACGAGCAGGGCGCGCCGTACCGGAAGATGGGCTGGAACGCGTCGGACACCCGGCCGCTCGCCTTCACGGACTGCCGCGTGCCCGAGGGAAACCTGCTCGGCCCGCGCGGGCAGGGCTTCCGGCAGTTCCTCCACGTGCTCGACATCGGGCGGATCGGGGTCGCCGCCATGGGCGTCGGCCTCGCGCAGGGCGCGCTCGACCAGGCGCTCGCCTACGCGAAGGAGCGGCGCGCGTTCGGGCGGCCGATCAGCACGTTCCAGGCCATCCAGGCGAAGCTCGCCGACATGGCGACGGAGATCGAGGCCGCGCGCCTGCTGATGTACAAGGCCGCGTGGCTGAAGGACCGGCAGCGGCCGTTCGGCCTCACCGCGGCGCAGGCGAAGCTCAAGACGGGGCGGCTCGCGGTGCGGTGCGCCGAGGAGGCGGTCCAGATCCACGGCGGCTACGGCTACATCGAGGAGTACCCCGTGTGCCGGTTCTACCGCGACGCGAAGATCCTCACCATCGGCGAGGGAACGGACGAGGTGCAGCAGATGGTCATCGCGCGGGCGCTGGGAGCGTGAGCGCCGGCGCGTCGTGATCGGACCCGTGCTGATCGCGAACCGGGGCGAGATCGCCGTGCGGGTCGCCCGCACCGCGCACGCGCTCGGCCTCGACACGGTCGCCGTCCACACGGACGAGGACGACGGTGCGCTGCACGCGGACGCGGCGGACGTCGCCGTGCGCGTCTCCTCCTACCTCGACGGGGAGGCGCTGATCGCGGCGGCTCAAACCGCGGGGGCGCGCGCGGTGCACCCCGGGTACGGCTTCCTCTCCGAGAACCCCGGCTTCGCCGCCGCGGTGGCCGAGGCAGGGCTCGTGTGGATCGGCCCGCCCGCCGCCGCCGTCGCGCTGATGGGCGACAAGGCCCGCGCGCGGCGGCTCGCGCGAACGGCGGGCGTGCCGGTCGTTCCCGGCACGGACGCCGACGACGTGGGGCTCGACGAGGTCCGGGCGTTCTGCGCCGTGCACGGCTTCCCCGCCGTGGTCAAGGCGGTGGCCGGCGGCGGCGGCAAGGGGATGCGCGTGCTCCGCGGCGAGGGCGAGGTGGAGCGCGCGCTCGAGGCGGCGCGCCGCGAGGCGCGTGCGGCGTTCGGCGACGACCGCGTGCTCGTCGAGCGCTACCTGGAGCGCCCGCGCCACGTCGAGGTCCAGGTGCTGTGCGACCGACACGGCGGTGCGGTCCACCTCGGCGAGCGCGAGTGCTCGCTGCAGCGCCGCCATCAGAAGGTGGTGGAGGAGGCGCCGTCGCCCGCCGTCGACGCCGTGCGGCGCGAGCGGATGGGCACGGCCGCCCTGGCGCTCGCCCGCGCCTGCGGCTACGAGGGCGCGGGGACGGTGGAGTTCATCGCCGACGCCGACGGCTTCTACTTCCTCGAGATGAACACCCGCCTGCAGGTCGAGCACGGCGTCACGGAGCTGGTCTACGGCGTCGACCTCGTCGAGCAGCAGCTGCGGATCGCGGCCGGGGAGCCGCTCGCGCTCGCGCAGGCGGCGCTGCGCCCGGCCGGCCATGCGGTCGAGGCGCGGCTGTACGCGGAGGACCCGGCGAACGGCTTCCTCCCCGCCACGGGCACCATCCGGCGCTGGCGCGCGCCCGCCGGCCCGGGCGTGCGCGTGGACGCGGGCGTCCGCGAGGGAACGGAGGTCGGCACGCGCTACGACCCGCTGCTGGCGAAGGTGCTGGCCCACGGCGAGGATCGCGCGACCGCCTTGCGGCGGCTCGGGCGCGCGCTCGGGGAGCTCGAGCTGCTCGGCGTGGCCACGAACGC
>DATMVH010000581.1:0-3970 GCA_035563395.1 Solirubrobacteraceae bacterium | reverse complement strand
CGTGGCGACGTGGCCGCAGGGCGAGGCGGGCTGGACCGTCGTCCTCGCCTCGGAGCGGTCGCGCAGCCGGGCGGCGGCGAAGGCGAGGCGCTTCTCGAACGCCGGCACGAGCGGCGTGGGGATCCTCGACTCCGACGACTTCGCCTCCCTCGCGGGCGGCTACTGGGTCGTCTACGCCGGCCGGTACGGCGGCCGCCGGGCGGCGGAGGACGCGCTGCAGGGCGTCGACGCGCCGGACGCCTACGTCCGCCAGGTCACGCCGCGCTGAGCACCGGCCACCAGCGGCTCATGCGGTCGCGCGCGGCCTCGGCCAGTCGGTGGTCGGCGGGCGCGTCGTCCGCCGGCGGCGGCGCGTCGGCGCCGAGCACCGGCAGGAGCGCCGCCATCGACCTGGCGAGGGCCTCCACCGAGTAGCCGCCCTCGAGGACGAGGCCGAGCGGCGCACCCACCTCGGCGCAGGCCCGGCGCAGCGACGCGGTCATCGCCACGTAGCCCTCCTCCGTGACGCGGCACGTCGCGAGCGGGTCGGCGCGATGCGCGTCGAAGCCCGCCGAGACCAGCACGAGCTGCGGCGCCCACGTGCGGATCAGCGGCGCCGCGACGTGCTCCACGAGCCCGGCGTAGACGCCGTCCCCCGAGCCGCCGGGCACGGGCAGGTTCACCGTCCATCCCGTCCCCGGTCCGCTGCCGACGTCGCTCGCGGGCCCCGTCCCGGGATAAAGCGGCGACTCGTGGATCGACACGAACAGCACCGCGGGATCCGCGTGGAAGATTTCGTTGGTGCCGTTGCCGTGGTGGACGTCCCAGTCGAGGATGAGCACGCGCTCGACCCCGTGCGCGGCGCGCGCGTGGGCCGCGGCGACCGCGACGTTGTTGAAGAAGCAGAAGCCCATCGCCCGCGCGCGCTCGGCGTGATGACCGGGCGGGCGCAGCGCCGAGACCCCGGTGGGCGCCGCGCCGCCGAGCAGCGCGTCGGTGAGCGCGACCGCGCCGCCCGCCGCGCGCAGCGCCGCCTCCCACGTGCCGGGCACGACGGCGGTGTCCATGTCGATCGCGCCGCCGCCGCGGGCCGCGAGCGCCTCGATGAGCTCGACGTGCCGCCCCGGGTGCACGCGCTCGAGCTGCTCCCGCGTGGCGCGCGGCGCCTCCGCGCGATCCCACCCGAACCAGGCGTGGCCCTCCATCTCCGCCTCGAGCGCCAGGATCCGCTGGGGACGCTCGGGATGGCCGGGCACGTCGTGGGCGAGGACGGCGTCGTGACGGAGCCAGAGACCGGGCGGCACGCCCGTACCGTACCCGCCTCCCGGGTAAACGGACATCCGCCCTCGCCAGATAGACGCGACCGTTCAGCGCTCAACGTGAACGCAACACTGCGTTCGCTCCCGAACTCACGATGGAGCGGCACGCTCCCGCCCACGACCCGTGAACCGGGGAAGCGAAGCGAGGGAGAACCGAGGGGATCGGCCGTGTACCAGATCAGCCGTTCGATCTACAGGGAACTGGCGGACGACATCGTCGAAGACCGCCGGCCGGGCGATGGACCGTCGAACCACGAGCGCGTGCTGCGGGCGTGCGAGGCGACCGTGCTGCGGCTGACCACGGACCGGCACTGCTTCGCGCGCCCGACGCGCACGCTGTTCAACGAGATCCGCGTCTACTTCCCTCTGTCCGCGCAGTACCGCGTGTACCTGGTGGTGCACCGGTACCTCTCCTTCGCCGCCGACTACCTCGCCACGCGCCCGCTCGCGGTGCTCGAGCTGACGGGGAAGCGGGCGGAGTGCCGGGCGACGACGCGCAAGGGGACGCCGTGCCAGCGGGTGCCGCTGCCGGCGAACGGCTACTGCCCGTCGCACCAGCACCTCGTCGAGACGGAGGACTTCGCGCTCGCCGCCTGACGGCGCGGCGTGGGCGCCAACGACCCGCCCGGGGGCGCCGCCGGATAGCCTCCCAGCGGTGTTCCGGACGCCGGGAGGTGGCGGATATGGGTGAGCCCGTCGGTTTCATCGGCCTCGGGATCATGGGCTCGCGCATGGCCGCGTGCCTGGCTCGGGCCGGCCACGACGTCACGGTCTGGAACCGCACGCGCGAGAAGGCCGACGCGTGGTCGGCCGAGCACGGCGGCGGCGTGGCCGCCACGCCGCGCGAGGCGGCCGCGGGAGCCGCCGCGGTCATCTCCATGGTCGTCGACGGGCCGCAGGTCGAGCACGTCCTGCTCGGGCCGGACGGCGCGGTGCACGGGGCGCCGGACGGCACGCTCTTCGCCGACATGTCGACGATCGCGCCCGGCGACGCGCGGCGGATCGGCGCCGCGCTCGAGGAGCGCGGCCACGCGTTCCTCGACGCGCCGGTGACCGGCTCGTCCCCCAAGGCGGAGACCGGGACGCTGACCATCATGGCCGGCGGCGCCCAGGACGCCTTCGCGCGGGCGAAGCCACTGTTCGACGCCATGGGCGAAGTCATCCTCCACGTCGGCCCGATCGCGCACGGCCAGGTCGTCAAGGTCATCTCCAATGCGGTCAGCGCGACGAACTGCGCGACGCTCGCGCAGGCCCTCGTGGTCGGCAGGGCCGCCGGCGTGGACGTCGAATCGCTCGTGCAGGTGATGGCCCACGGGTCCGCGAACTCGACCATGCTGGGGCTCAAGGCCGAGCCGATGCTCGCCCACGACTACTCCCCGCTGTTCAAGCTCGAGCACATGGTCAAGGACGTGGGGCTCGCGCTCGAGGAGGCGCTGGCCGCCGGTGCGCCGTTCCCTTCCGCGGCGCTCGCGCACGAGCTCTACGCCGCGGCGATGGGCCGCGGCCTCGCCCAGCAGGACTTCGCGTCGGTGCTCGAGGCCGTCGAGGGCCTCGCCGGCGTCAGGCTCTGACGACGTGGCCGGCGACACACGTCATGAATCCGGCCCGCGGCGTCGGGCTGACCGTGCCGAAAAATGCGGTCATCCGAATGACTATGGCGATTTGCAGGCGGATTTTGGGATCGGCGATTCTTGTGCTTAGTATGTGACGGGGCCTGCTGGGAGCGCTGCCGTCTCGACGACGACGCCGCTCGACGCGCAGGTTTGCGCACTCGTCGTTGCAGGTACGTAGGACCCCTCGTTCTCCCGACCTCTCTTTCTATGCCGATCGCGTTCAAGGAATGGGCAGTCACCGTGCGGGCGCTCGCCGAGGGCGAGCAGCTCGTCACCCTCCGCAAGGGGGGCATCCGTGAGCCCGGCAAGCACTTCTCGCTCGACCACCAGCGCTTCTTCCTCTATCCGACGTTCGACCATCAGCGGTCCGACTGCGTGCGCGAGTCGCATCAACCCGAGATGCGGCGGGCGCTGGAGGAAGGTGTGTGGGCGGACGGCGAGCCGCCGGCGCACGCGCTGGGGATCGACGGCTCCCTCCCGCAGCCCGAGCGCGTGCGCATCCGGGCGTGGGCGGAGGTCGCGGGCTCCTGGACGGTGACCGACCGCCGCGCCGTGGACGCGCTGTCCCCGTTCTACGTCTGGACGTCCGACTACGCCGAGAAGCGGCTGGCGTGGAAGCGCCGGCATCCGCTGCACGTCCTCCTGCTGCGCACCTATCGCATCCCGCGGCCCGTCACGGTCAAGGTCCGCGACGACTACGGTGGCTGCCGCTCGTGGCTCGAGATCACGCGCGACCTGCCGTTCGAGGGCACGCCGGTGCTGTCGGACGAGGAGTTCGAGCGCGCGTCCGAGGAGATCGCGGCGATCGCGGAGTCCAGCGGGGTCCCCGCCTACGCCTGAGGCGGCGCCGCTTCGGGGCCGCGTGGCCGCCGAGGCTCCACATCCGCTGTTCGGCGCTGCGCGCGCGGCGCTGTGCGTCGGCATCGGCGGCGGCGGTGACGTGGTCGGCGCGCTCGCGGTGGCGTGCGCGGCGGAGGCCGCGGGACTGCGCGCGCGCGTCGGCGGCGTGACGTGGGAGCGGCGCCCGATCGACCCGATCCCCGGTGCGCGGCGGGCCGG
>DATMVH010000580.1:0-6379 GCA_035563395.1 Solirubrobacteraceae bacterium | reverse complement strand
GACCACGAGCACGTCCGGGCCGCCGCGACGGTCGCCCGGCGCGGGGCGAGGACGACGGTGCCGGCTGTCTCGGGGCGGTCGAGCGGGGGTACGATGCGATGGTCCTCCAGCGGGGGTTAGTACGAGTCGCCTTCGGGGGTTGGCGCGGATGCCGCGCCGCGGCGGCGGGCATAGCTTGCCGCGCCATGAGCCCCTCGACCTCCGTTCCCGGCGCGCGCCTCACGCCCTCCGGCGTGGTCTGGAACACCGTCGTGCCGGCGCTCGGCGTCGCGCTCGTCGCCGGGGCGCCGATGCTCGTGGCCTTCGCGATCGCCGCCGCCGCGGCGCTCGCGATCGCGGCTGCGATGGCCGGCGCGCGCTTCCACGCGTAGCTGCGGCGCTCGCCGCACGCCGCTGCGGCGGACTACGGACGCGGCGTGCGGTTCGCGCCCGATGGTGAACCCGGTCCCCCACGGCACGCTGGTGCCATCACGGAAAGCGTTCACAAACGGAGCGGAACCATGAGCAAGCTCTATCGCTACGGCGGCGTGGCGGCCAGCGTCATCCTCATCGCCATCGGCCTCGCCTCGATCTACATGGGCATCGATGGACGCGACCAGGTGCGGTCCGACCTGGCGCGCGAGCAGATCGTCGGGACGCCCGACTCGACCATCCCGGGCCAGACGGTCGACACGGGCAGCGAGGCCAAGGCGTTCGCCGACGTCATGCGCAAGCACACCCTCGAGATCACCGGCGGCCAGACCTACTCGCAGATGGGTCGCTTCCTCGACGAGTCGGGCAAGCCGACCGCCGACGAGGGGGCCGCCGCGAAGGATCCGGAGACCGGCGCGCCGGTCGAGAACCCGGCCCGCAACGTCTGGATCAGCTCGACCGCCTTCCAGACCGCGCTCAACACGGCCTACTTCGCCGAGAGCGTCGCCACCTTCGTCCTCGTCGTGGGCGCCGCGCTGGTGCTGGTCGGCATCGGCCTCCTCGTCCTGACGGTCCGGCTGCTCGCGCGCCCGGCGGCCGCAGCCGCTCGCGGCGGGCGTCAGGCCGCCCCCGCATCCGCCGGCTGATCACCGTCCACAGCTCCCCCTCGCCTGCGGCCGGCCCGGATGGGCCGGCCGCAGCGCGTCGTGGCGCTACCGGACGGTCACGCGGTGCGTGCCTTCCGGCAGCTCCGTCTCGCTGCCGTCCTCGCGCACGACGCGGACGGGCACGGGGCTGTCGATCTCCGCCTTGGTGCCGGAGACGCGCACCTCGACCAGCCCGTGCGGGGTCGGGACCGCTCCGGCCAGCTCGCGCAGGCGCCCGGGCCGCGGCGCCACGCGCACGCGCGCGAACCCCGGCTCGTCGGGCGTGATGCCCAGCACGTGGACGACGAGGTCGCGCGCCGGCGTGCTGCTCCAGCCGTGCACGGGCGTGCCCCACCCCCAGCACTCGCCGAAGGTGTCGTAGCCGTCGACGAGGAACTGGTCCCAGCGACGCACGAGGTCGATCAGCAGCTCCGCATGTCCCGCCAGCGCGACGGCGTCGTGGACGGCGTAGGAGAAGAACGGCTCCGCCAGGACGATCTCCCGCTCGGCGTCCCAGTCGATCCGCTGGACGCCCTGCGCCTGCTCGACGATCTTCTGCTCGTCGTAGCCGCCCGTCGTCTCGTTGCCGATCCACGAGCGCACGACGAGGCGGGCGGGGTCGGTGATGGTCCGCACGATCGGGCTCCACCGCTCCCGCGGCGCGAGCCCGGAGACGATCGCGCTCGCGTTCGCGGCCTGGGAGGCGGCGGGCCGGCGCTCACCGTCGAGGATGTGGTCGACGTAGAGGCCGCGCCCGGCGTCCCAGAAGTCCTCGTAGCCCGCCGCCGCGGCGTCGTGGAGCCCGCGCGCCCAGGCGGCGGACCCCGCGTCGCCGGCCGCGTCGCACAGCGCCGCGTACTCGGCGAGGGCGCGAGCCCACAGGGCGGTCAGGATCGAGCTGCGGCCGGTGAGGAGGACGCTCGACCAGTCGACGAGCGTCCACTCCGGGACGTCGGCGATCGTCCCGCGGTCGTCGACGTGGCGGGCGAACCAGCGCAGGACCCGCTCGATGGTCGGCAGGTGACGGCGGGCGGCGTCCACGTCGCCGTCGTGCCGGTACTGGACGTGGACGCCGTGGACCCAGCTCAGCGACCAGTCCGGGATGGTGAGGCCGCCGGCGGCCTCCAGGTCGCCCACCGCGACCATCGGTAGGATGCCGTCGGGCCGCGGGGAGTCGCTCAACTCGAGGTAGTTGCGCGCCAGCCCCCAGTCCTCGTTGGTCGCCAGATCGACCTCCTGGTGGACCACCGCGTCCCCGACCCACGCGCGCTGCTCGCGCGTCGGGCAGTCGGTGTAGGCGTCGAGCGAGTTGAGCTGCACCGTCCGGATCCCCGCGCGGTACAGCGCCTCGAGGCCGGGGTCCTCGCAGCGGAAGTACGCGCCGCCGGTGCGGGGGTAGAGGTACTCGCGCACCTCGAGCCGGGACAGCGTCACCGTCGCCGCCTCCTCCGCGTGCACGGCCAGGTGGATGAAGCGCAGGCCGTTGAGCTCCAGCGCGGAGAACGTGTCGCCGGCGCCCGCGCAGACGTACCGGGCGCCGGTCGCCGGCTCCAGCCCCTGGCCGGCGAGCTCGGGACGGAAGGGCTTCTCCCGGTAGTGGAGCTCGAGGACGGTGCCCGCGGGCGCCTGCACGTCGAGCTCGACGAATCCCGCGACGATCCGGCCGAAGTCCACGCCTACGTGGTGGACGCGCCCGGGCCCGACGTCGAAGCGCGCCGGCAGCGCGGCGGCGACCGTCGCGCCGCCGGGCGCGGGCTCCGCGAGCAGCACGTCGGTCACGCGGTCGACGGGGTGGTCGCCGCTCCACGCCGGCGGGCGCCGGCTCGAGCAGTCGAGGACCCGCGCGGGCGCGACGCGCTCTCCGCCCAGGGCCGAGATCCCGCGCGGCAGCAGCCGCCCGAAGGGGTACGTCGGCGGCCGCGACTCGGCGAGCCCGCCGATGTGCGCGGTGGCCATCACCGCCGCGGGCGCCCAGCCGGAGTCGTCGAACCCGGCGGCCTCCCAGCCGCGGGGGATGCGCCGGGCGTCGCAGATCTCGACGGGCACGCCCTCGAGGCCGCTGCGGTGCCCGGCGAGCGACCATGCCGGGCAGCGGTGCACGCGCCACCGCTCGTCCGAGACCAGCTCGCCGTGCGGGAGCCGCGCCTCGAAGACGAGCACCGCGTCGGGGCTCGCGCCGGCGGGCGCCGGCTGCCAGAACGAGGTGGGCGCCCCGTAGTACGTGACGAGGATCGCGACGACGTTCGCGCCCGGCACGAGGTGGGGCGCCAGGTCGTGCTCGTCGTAGCGCTGCCGGTAGGGCTGCGAGCGGATCGGGCCGCGCCCCACCTCGCGGCCGTTCAACCAGAGCACGTAACGCGAGTCCGCCGAGACCCGGGCGGGGGCCTCGGCGGGCACCTCGGACAGCTCGAGGCTGCGGCGGAACAGCGTTCGCGAGAACGCCCCCGCCGCCGCCGCCCCCTGGCCCAGGGCGGGGGCCGCCGCGTCGAGCGGCGGCCGCGGCTCCGGCGCGATCCAGTGCCCCGCCCAGCGGGTGCTTGCGTTCACGCGTCCGCCGGCGTCCCTCGCAGCCGCGCCGTCGCCTCGTCGTCGACGTCGAGGGCATCCGTGAGGACGACCCCGTACTCGCGCTCGGCCTGCTCGCGCGAGACGAGCCCGTTGCGCACGTCGCGCACCACGAGGTCCACGGGGCGGGTGAGCGGATCGCCCCAGCCGCCGCCGCCCGCGCTCTCGAACACGAACGACTCGCCGGGCTTGAAGCTCACGTTGCCGAGCATCTGCGGCAGCCACGTGCCGTCGTCGGCCAGGCCGCCGATCGTCTCCACCGCGCCGTCCGTCGTCTTGCGGAGCTGGCGCTGGCGGCGCGAGCGGCCGCCGCCGTTGACGCCCGGCGAGCCCTCGCGCGTGCGGGAGGTCTCCATCGTGATGATCTGCCCGCGGCCGAGGAACTCCACTTCGAGCCGCACGCCGGCGCCCCCGCGCTGCCGGCCCGGTCCCGCCGAGTCGGTGATCATCTCGTACGAGCGGTAGCGGACCGGGAACAGCAGCTCCGCCGTCTCCGCCGGCAGGTTCTGGCAGTTGCCGAGCGGATCCATCGTCACGTGCATGCCGTCGTTGTACGGCGTGCCGCCCCAGCCGCCCGCGGGCAGGTCGGACAGCACGTGCACCTCGCCGGTCTCCGGGTCGCTCGCGCTCGCCACGAACCAGTTGCACTCCGAGCACGTCGGCGCGATCACCTGCTCGGGGATCGCCTTGGCGAGCGCCAGCCAGATCGCCGCCGTGATCTTCGAGGAGGCCGCCGTCGTGCAGCCGAACGTCGGGGACGGCCAGCTCGGGTTGAGCCAGGTGCCCTCGGGGATGTGAAGGTCGATCTGGCGGTAGAGGCCGGCGTTCGGCGGCGCGTCGGGGCTGAGGAAGAACTTCAGCGAGTAGTAGATCGCCGACGCCGTGTTGGCGTACGGGGAGTTGATCGGGCCGACGGTCGCGGGGTCGCTCCCGGACATGTCGACGTGGATGCGCTCGTCCTCGACCGTGAGCTTCACGCGCACGTAGACGGGCTCGTCCGAGAACCCGTCGCTGTCGATGTAGTCCTCGGCCTCGTAGACGCCGTTGGGGATCTTGCGGACCGCCGCGGCGGTCATCCGCTGCGTGTAGTCGAGGACCTCGCGCATCCCCTCCTTGACCACGTCCGCGCCGTACTTGTCGGCGAGCCGCAGCATCTCGTCCCGGCCGGCGCGCAGGGCGCCGATCTGCGCCTGGATGTCGCCCTCGACGTACTGCGGCGTCCGCGTGCAGTTCTTGATGATCTGGACGAGCTCCGTGTTGAGCTTGCCCTCGCGGGCCAGCATCAGCGGCGGAAGGCGCAGTCCCTCCCCGCCGATGTGGGTGTCGAGGTTGCCGCCGACGTCCGTCCAGTGCGCGCGGCTCACGGCGATCGCGAGGAGCTCGCCCTCGTGGAAGATCGGCATCGTCAGCGTCACGTCCGGCGTGTGCGTGCCGCCCTGGTAGGGGTCGTTGAGGATCACGATGTCCTCAGGCCGCAGCTCCGCGAGCGGGAACCGCTCGAGCGACGCGCGGGCGCTGAAGTGCATCGCGGCGATGTGCACGGGGCAGTTCGCGGTCTGGCCGATCAGCTCGACGTCCGGGTCGAAGATCGCGTTCGAGTAGTCGACCATGTCGTAGATGATGGGCGAGAAGGACGCCTTCTGGAGCACCTGGCTCATGCGCTCGGAGGCGTACTCGAACCCGCGGCGCAGGACCTCGAACGTGATCGGATCCAGGCGCCGCTCCGTCTGCGCTCCCACCGCGCTCATGCGGCCTCCCCTTCGCTCGTGATGAGGACGTTCTCGTAGCGGTCGGCGCGGGCCGTGGAGCCCGGCGGGAGCACGATCACGCCGTCCTGCTGCTCGATGATGGCCGGGCCGGCGATCTGGTCGTCCGGATGCAGCAGCGCCGCGTCGTGCACGTCGACCTCGTGGTGGCGGCCGCCGAACCAGACCGCGCGCCGCTCCTTCAGCGACCCGTCGCCGTTGCCGGAGACGCTCGAGCGCAGCGCCGCCTCGAGCTGCCCCGGGTCCGGCTTCTCCGTGCGGCCGATGCCCGTCACGCGGAGCGTCACGAAGGCCACCGCGAACGTGTCGGAGGAGACGCCGTACTCGCGCTCGTGGACGTCGTGGAACGCGGCGGCGATCCCGGCCACCGCCTCGGCGTCGAGCGTGCCGTCCGGCACGGGCGTCGTGACCTCGTAAGACTGGCCGACGTAGCGCATCTGCGCCGTGCGCTCGAGCGAGATGTCGGCGGACGCCACACCGTCGGACTCGAGCAGCGTCGTCACCTCCCGCTCGAGGTCGGCGAACGCGGTGTTCAGCGCCTCCACGTCGACGTCGGCCGTCGGGGCGTAGAACGTGGCCTCGACGTCGTGGCGGATGTCCATGGTGATCGCGCCGAAGGCCGACGCGACGCCGGAGAACCGCGGCACGAGCACGCGCTCCACGCCGACGGACTGGGCGATCTGGTGCGCGTGCAGGCCGCCCGCGCCGCCGAACGCGACGAGCACGTGGTCGCGCGGGTCGCGCCCGCGGTCGGTCGAGACCATGCGGATGGCGGCCGCCATGTTCTCGCTGACGATCTCCGTGATGCCCTCCGCGCACTCGAGCACGGACATCCCGAGCGGCTCGGCGACCGTGCGGAGCGCCGTCTCCGCCGCCGCGCGGTCGAGGGTGAACTTGCCGCCCAGCGTCGGGTCGATCCGGCCCATGACGAGGTTGGCGTCCGTGACCGTCGGCTTGGTGCCGCCGCGGCCGTAGCAGGCGGGGCCGGGG
>DATMVH010000579.1:0-3116 GCA_035563395.1 Solirubrobacteraceae bacterium | reverse complement strand
GCGCCGACGTAGCCACCCGCGCCGGCGGCTCCGGCGTGCTCGGCATGCGCGAGCGCGTCGCCGTCTACGGCGGGGAGCTCACCGCCGCGGCGCCCGACGGCGGCGGCTGGCGCGTGTCCGCGCGGCTGCCGGTCGGGGGAGCGGCGTGAGCGCGGTGCGCCGCCTCGCCCACCGCGCGCCGGCGTGGGCGGGCGACGCGCTGCTGGCCGCGGCCTTCGCCGTCCTCTCGGTCATCGACCTCCTCGGCGACGGCATCGGCGGTCCCGCGTGGGTGGCGGCTCCTGCGCTCGGGCTGATGAGCGCGCTGCCGCTCGTCCGCCGCCGCCGTCCCCTGCTCGCGGTGTCCGCGTGGGCAGGGCTCACCGCGGTGCTCGCGCTCGTCGTCGCCTCGGACGGCCCGCTGCTGGTGCCGTTCCTCGGCCTCTTCCTCTTCCCCTACGGCGCCGCCGCGCGGGCGGACGGCCGCCGGGCGCTGCTCGCGCTGCCGCCGGTGTGGCTCGCGATGACCGCGACGGCGCTGTCCGCCGAGACCTTCGTCTGGGGCGACATCTTCTTTCCGGCGATGTTCGGCTCGCTGTTCTGGCTCGGCGGCCGCGCGGTGCGCAGCCGCTCGCGGCTGACCGCGGAGCTCCACGAGGCCGCGATCCGCGCCGGGGAGGACCACGAGGCGGGCGCGACGCAGGCGGTCGCCGACGAGCGCCAGCGGATCGCGCGCGAGATGCACGACGTCGTCTCGCACTCCGTCTCCATGATGGTCATCCAGGCGGGCGGCGCGCGGCGGATCCTCCACCGCGACCCCGGGCGCGCGGTTGCGGCGGCGGCGCTGATCGAGCGCAGCGGGCGCGAGGCGCTCGCCGAGATGCGCCACCTGCTCGGGGTCCTGCACGCCGAGGACGGCCACCCGCCGGAGTTCGCGCCCCAGCCGAGGCTGCGCGAGGTCGACGCGCTGGTCGCACGCGCGCGGGCGGCCGGCGTTCCCGTCGCCTTGCACGTCGACGGCGAGCGGCGCGACCTTCCCGCCGGGCTGGACCTCGCGGCCTACCGTGTGGTGCAGGAGGCGCTGACGAACGTGATGAAGCATGGCGGCGGAGCCGCGACGGAGGTGCGCGTGCGCTACGGCGGCGACGCGGTGGAGGTGACGGTGGCCGATCGCGGAGGTGGCGCGCTGCCGGTGCGGCTGGACGGCAGCGGCGCGGGACTGCTCGGGATGCGCGAGCGCGTGCGGGTGTACGGCGGCGAGCTGCACGCCGGCCGGCGCGCGGGCGGCGGGTTCGAGGTCCACGTCCGGCTGCCGGTGCAGGACGAGGACGAGGCCGCGCTCGCGGCGGGGGCGCGGTCGTGAGCGGCGGTGCGGTGCGCGTCCTGATCGCCGACGACCAGGCGCTCGTGCGCGCCGGGTTCAAGATGATCCTCGACGCGGAGGACGACCTCGTCGTGGTCGGCGAGGCGGCGGACGGCGCCGAGGCCGTCGCGCTCGCCAGGCGCCTGCGGCCCGACGTCGTGCTGATGGACATCCGCATGCCCGAGCTCGACGGCATCGAGGCGACCCGCCGCGTCGTCGCCCTCGACGGCGAGCGCCCGGTCCGCGTCCTCATGCTCACGACCTTCGACCTCAACGAGTACGTCTACGAGGCGCTGCGCGCGGGCGCGAGCGGCTTCCTCCTGAAGGACGTCCCGCCCGAGCAGCTCGCCGCGGGCATCCGCGTCGTCGCGCAGGGCGAGGCGCTGCTCGCCCCCTCGATCACCAAGCGCCTGATCCGGGAGTTCGCCGCCGCCCCGGCGGCCGCCGCGCCGCCGCCCGAGGGGCTCGACGAGCTCACCGCGCGCGAGCTCGAGGTGTTCAAGCTCGTCGCCCGCGGGCTGTCCAACGCCGAGATCGCCGCCGAGCTGATCGTGAGCGAGACCACGGTCAAGACGCACGTCGCGCGCGTGCTCATGAAGCTGGGGCTGCGCGACCGCGTGCAGGCCGTCGTGCTCGCCTACGAGTCCGGCGTCGCGGTGCCGGGCGCGGACCGGGCGAGCCGGCGCGGCTAGCGCCGTTCAGCGCGGCCGCGGCCGCGCGAGGATCTCCTCGATCACCTCCGTCTTGGCGTCCGCGTAGTGCTGGACGTGGCGCCAGCGCCGCGCCGCCAGCCGGCGCTTGGTGGCGGCGTAGCGCTCGCGCGCGTCGTCGTCCGTGCGCAGCCGGTCGCGGAACGCGAGCATGCGGTCGATCTCGAAGTGCCCTGCCGTGAGGACGTGGACCTGCGTGGCCGGATCGGCCCGCACGAACATGCGGTGCTCGTACCAGTCGGGCTCGCGGACGCGGAGCTCGTAGCCGGCGCGTTCGAGGGCCGGCGCGTAGGCGGCCTCGTCGGCCGAGTCGGCGACGGCGAGGAGGATGTCGATGATCGGCTTCGCGGCCAGCCCGGGCACGGACGTCGACCCGACGTGCTCCACGCTGATCGCCGCCGCTCCGAGCGCGCCCCGGATCCGCTCGGCCTCGCGCGAGAAGCGCGCCGGCCACTCCGCGTCGTAGTCGAGGAGGGTGATCGGCGCGTCGTGGAGGCGCAGCTCGCCGACGGTGTACTGCGCGAGCTCCTCGTCGGTCCGCAACACCGGCTCGTCGTCGTTCATGGCCGCAGCATGCCAATCCGTCCCCGAACGGGACCGAGGGTCGGCGTAGGGGTTGGCCCTTACGGGACCGCGGCGGGCTGGCCGCTCGGCGCGCTACGGGCTGCTCCGTGGGAGCGAAGGCGCGCGGAGGCGATCCTCGATCCCACGGAAAACGAGCCCGGCCCCGCCGGGAGAGACGAGGAACACGTCCATGTCCACCGCCGCCCACGCACCCATCGACCTGCACGACAACTCGCTGAACGGCGCCCGCGCGTGGTTCGCCCGCAAGGGCCTCACGCGTCCCCGCCAGGGCCGCCTCCTGGCCGGCGTCGCCGCGAGCTTCGCCCGCCGCTACGACGTCAACCCGCTCGTCGCGCGCCTGCTCGCCGTCGCGGGCATCACCGTCCTCACGCCGCTCGCGTACGTCGCGGCGTGGATCCTGATGCCCAAGGACGCCACGGTCCCGCCGGTCGCCGCGGTCGCCGTCTGACGCGGGGGGTGCCGGCCGCCGCGGGCGCGGG
>DATMVH010000578.1:0-3111 GCA_035563395.1 Solirubrobacteraceae bacterium | reverse complement strand
GGGATCCGACCTCCGGAGGATGCGGGACGGGACGTGCGGCCGATGCCGCGCGCGTTCGGCGCGCGGAGACTCGCCGCATGAACACCATCCATGATCCCCGAACCCCGTCGATCCGCCGCCGGCGCCGAACGGTGGCCGCCGGCGTCGCGGCCTCCCTCGCCGCGATGTTCGCGGCGGCGGCGCCCGCCGTCGCCGACGCCGATACGCAGACGCCCATCGGGCCGCGTCTGCAGGCGATCCTCGACCAGGCGGCGACGTCGTTCCCGGGCGTCGCGCTCCACGTCCGCATGCCGGGACAGCCGGCCTGGTCCGGCGCCGCCGGCACGGCCGACGTCAGGCGCGCCGTGCGCATGCGGCCCGGCGACACGTTCCGCGCCGGCAGCATCATGAAGACGTTCGTCTCCGCCGCGACGCTGCAGCTCGTCGAGGAGGGCAAGCTGCGGCTCCACGATGCGCTCCCGGCCGTGCTGCCCCGCCGGGTGACCGCCCGCTTCCCGGAGGCGCGGCGGATCACGGTGCGGATGCTCCTCAACCACACGAGCGGGCTCAACGACTACGCGGAGGAACCGCGCTTCGACCGCGAGGTCATCGCCGACCCACAGCGCCGGTGGAGGGTGGGGGAGCTGCTCGGCCGCGCGGCGGCGATGCCGCGCCTCGGCGCGCCCGGCGAGCACCACGCGTACTCGAACACGAACTACAACCTGCTCGGCCTCGTCCTCGAGCGCGCGACCGGCAAGCCGTGGCGGACCGTGATCCGCGAGCGCATCGTCGAGCCTCTGCGTCTGTCCCACACCACGCTGCCGGAGCCCGGCGACGTGCGGATCCGGCGCCACACGGCGCACGGGTACATGCGGGTGAACGGCCGACTGCTCGACCTGACCCGCGTGGACTCCTCGATGTCCGGCGCGGCCGGAGGCAACGCGCTGAGCACGAACACGCAGGATCTCACGCGCTTCCTCCGCGGGCTGCTCGCCGGGAAGCTGTTCGAGCGCCAGGAGACGCTGCGCGCGATGCGCGACTTCGTGCCGGCGCCGACCGAGTACGGCCTGGTCGGCTACGGGCTCGGGCTGGAGCGCTACGTCATGCCCGGCGGCGTCGAGCTCGTGGGGCACATGGGGACGGGCGCCGGCTACCGCGCCTTCATGTTCCGGCTGCCGGCGCAGCGGATCGACTTCACGCTGATCACCACCGCGCCCGAGGATCCCGCGCCGGTGCTGTTCCCGGTGCTGCAGGCCCTGACGGACGCGGCGGCCTGACCGCTCAGAGCTCCCAGCCGAAGCACATCGACCGCCAGCTCGGCTGCTCGCGCTCGTAGAAGCGATGGGCGTCCGTCCTGGCGGTCGAAGAGTCGAGCTCGAGGTGGGAGGCGCCGCGGCTCCTCGCCCAGTCCTTGGCGGCGTCGAGGAGGCGCTTGCCCACCCCGAGCGACCGCCGGTGCGGATCCACGGCGAGGTCCTCGACCCAGGCGCGATCGCCGAACCGCACGGAGCGGATGTCCAGGTAGACCGTGCAGAAGCCCGCCAGCGCGCCGTCGAGCTCGGCCACCAAGACCTCGGCGGCGGGCGCGCGGATCGCCTCCTCGAGCGCGGTGGCGGCTCGCTCCGGGTCCCACATCGGCGGCTGGGAGCCCGGCGCGGCGAACAGCCACTCGTAGGCCTCGACGAGCTGCGCGACGTCGCCGTGGCGTGCGGGGCGGATGCCGGCGTCCATGGTCGACGAGGCTACCGGCGCAGGTGCTCGAGCAGCAGCGCGTTGACCGTCTGGGGGGCGTCGAGCTGGAGCCAGTGGCCGGGTCCCTCCAGCCGCTCGTAGCGCCAGCCGCCGGTGACGTGCGCGCCGGAGCCCGCCATTCCCTCCTCGAGCACGTAGCGGTCGCCGGTGCTCCAGAGGCCGAGCGTCGGGACGGGCACGGGCGGCAGGCCGCGCCGCGACTTGAGCTCGAGCGCCGGGTGCGTGTTCGCCCGGTACCAGTTCAGCCCGGCGGTGAGCGCTCCCGGCCGGCTGAGATCCGCGACGTAGGCGTCGACGTCGACCGCGTCGCCGATCCACTCGCGCAGCAGCGCGGCGTCGTCGCGCATGAGCAGCTCCTCGGCCACGCCCTCGAACTGGAAGAGCAGCATGTACCAGGACTTCTCGCGCTGCGCCACGGACGGTGGCACGCGCGACTCGGGATGGCCGATGGAGAGCGCGGCGAGCGAGGACACGCGCTCGGGACGGGTCGCGGCGAGCACCCAGGCCACGCCTGCGCCCCAGTCGTGCGCGACCACGGCGGCCTTGTCGATACGCAGCGCGTCGAGGATCGCGACCAGGTCCGCGACGCTGTGCGAGAGCCGGTAGTCCTGGACCTCCGGCGGGCGGTCGGACGCGCCGAACCCGCGCAGGTCCGGAACGATCACGCGGTGGCCGGCGTCCGCCAGCGCGCGAACCTGGTGGCGCCAGACGCGCCCGGAGTCCGGGAAGCCGTGCACGAACAGGACCGGCGGCCCGTCGCCCTCGACGTGAACCGCGAGCGACACGTCCCCGGAAGCGCGCATGCGCTCCATGGCCGTGGACGGTACCCGCCGCCGCGCGCCGCCGTGGGGCGGATCCTCCGACACATACGGTGGAGAAGGCGGCCCACGCCGCGGCGCTCAGACCTCCACGGCGTCCCAGATCGTCACGTACACCGGGGGACGGAAGCGCCCGGCGGGGACGCCGCCCGGGCGCGCGACGATCGCGTCGCTCAGGCGAACCCCTTGAGCCGCGCCCCGAGCGCCCACCGCCGCGCCGAGCTCGCCGGCCGCGGCGGCACGAGCGCATCCGTCAGGGCTCCCGTGACGAAGGAGTACACCGCCTTCTGCGTCACGTCGATCACCAGCTCGTCACGCGGCCACGTCCACGGCGGCGCGCCGACACCCGTGGCGTTCTCGAGCGTCTGGTCGAACGTCAGCCGCAGGTTCGTGTGCATGAGCGAGGCGAACGGCCCGCGCAGGTTCGCCGCCGACATGACGCCACGGACCACGCCCGCGGTGGCGCCCGACATGTAGTGCATGGCCATGTTGCGCAGCCACCGGTCGCTGTCCGGCTCCCGGAGGGAGAGCAGGTGCGCGAGCGTCCGCCCGGGCACGTAGG
>DATMVH010000577.1:0-8211 GCA_035563395.1 Solirubrobacteraceae bacterium | reverse complement strand
CGTGCCGCCCGCGCCGCCCGGCGGCGCGGCGGCGCTCAGCGCGCGCGAGAACGGGTCGCCCGCGCCGCTCACGACCGTCGCCTGGCGCACGCCGAGGACGGAGCGCGCCGCGTCGACGGTCTGCTGGAGCGTGTCCTCGGTGGTCGCGGCCGCGTTGATCCGCACCGACGCGTCGGCGAGCGCGCGCAGCTGCATAACGTGCTCGTGCTCGACGCGCGCGGTCTCCTGCACCTCGATGTAGCCGCGGTGGGCGATCTCGAACGTCGACAGCGCCTCGCGCAGGAACGCGGCGGCGGCTTCGAGGACGTCGGCCCGCGCCTCGGGGTCGTCGACGTCGCGGATCGCCTCGCGCGCCGCGCGGTGGTGCGCCTCGGCGAGCTCCATCACGCCCAGCTGGGCCGTCACCGCCTCGCGGCCGAGGGCGTAGGCCGTTCCCAGCTCGCGCTCGTCGCGGTGGGCGAGCCACTCGTGGAAGGCGTCGGCGTAGCGGTCGTGCAGGGCGGCCGGCGACGCGTGCGTTCCTGACGCGGGGTCACCCATCCCCGCGGAGCCTACTCAGTGACCGCGGGCTCCGGCGCCGTGCCCTGCACCGCCCCGGCCGCGCCGGCGGCCGACGGCCCGGAGGCGGGACAGGCGACCTCCACGGCGTTCGCGTCCTCGTCGGCCTCCTCGACCTGGCCGGCGGCGTCGGCGGTCGCCACGAGCGCGTCGCCGGGTGCGCACGCGGGGGCCACGACGGACACCGCGCGCGACTCCCCCGCCGCCAGCGGCGCGACGGTCGCGGTGGCCAGCGGGCGGCCCGGCACGTCGAGCCGCAGCACCGACGCGCCGCTTCCCCCGGCGCCCGCGTTCTCGAGGAGCACCTCGTAGCGGCGCAGCCCCGGGTCCGGGAGCGGCTGCGCGTCGATCCCCCGTAAAACGAGGTCCGCGCGCAGGTCCGGCTGCGCGCACGTGGCCGACACCGCGGAGGAGCGCGCGATCACCCGCCCGGCCGCGTCGAGCCAGCGGAAGCGGACGGTCGCGCGGTAGGCCGCGGGCGCGAGCAGGTTGCGCACGGTCTTGGCGTATATGTAGCGCCGCACGCCCGGCTCCGACTGCAGCCAGACGTCGAAGCCCTCGGCGTGCAGCCTGCGCCAGCCGGCGTCGTCCGCCGAGCGCGCCTTCAGCGTGAAGCGCAGCGCCATCGTCACGGTGCGGGCGATCGGACGCATGCGCCCCTCGAAGGTCACGGAGCGCTCGGACTCCTCGAGCGCGGGCGTGCACTCGAGCACGCGGACGCTGCCCGACGGGACCGCGGCGGCGGGCGGCGCGGCCAGGAGCAGCGCCGCGATCGAGAGCAGCAGGGTGCGCATCGCGCCGCTGTGAACACGCGCGCGCCACCCAGAGTTTCGCTACGTGATCCGGTAGACCGGCCCGTCGCCGCCCTCGGGCGGCGTCAGCCGGCCGCCCTTCGCGGTGATCGCGCCGCACTGGACGCAGTTCGAGGGGTTGACGATGAGGTCGACGTGGCCGTTCTCGGGCGCGTCCTCCGGGACCTCGTAGACGCCGGCCGGGCACATCCACTGCCACGCCTCGGCGAGCGGGCGCGGGACCCGGCGCTGGATGCGGATGTGGCTCGGCGCGTCGTCGCGGGTCGCGTTGCCGGTCGCGAAGACCCCCGACAGCTTGTCGAACGTGTACTTGCCGTCGGGCTTCGGATAGCGGGCGTGGCGGTTCGTGAGCAGGAGCGGCTGGTCGGCGTCGCGGTGCGTCGGCCAGTGCCCGCCCGGCAGCCGGCCCTTCGTCACGACCATCGCGTTCGTGATCGCGCCGCCGACGATCAGGCCCTTGCCGAACGGCTGCTTCATGTTGCGCGACTGCCAGAGGTCCCTGCCGATCTCGGAGTCGTAGACGGCGGTCTCGTACGCCGCGAAGTCGTTCGAGCCCGACTTGAGCTGCCGGAAGATCGTCTCCGCCGCGAGCATCCCGGAGCGGATCGCGTAGTGGACGCCCTTCAGCCTCGGGACGTTCACCATCCCGCCCGCGTCGCCGCAGATGACCATGCCGGGGGCGTGCAGGCGCGGCATCGCCCAGTAGCCGCCCTCCGGGATCGCCTTCGCGCCCCACGCCACCCGCTTGCCGCCGTCGAGGATGCGGCGCACGAGCGGATGGAGCTTGAACTCCTGCAGGACGTCGTGCACGGACAGCCGCGCGTCCGCGTAGTCGAGCCCCACGACGAAGCCGATCGAGACCTTCGGCGCGTCGCCCTCGCGGTTCATGCCGTAGATCCACGAGCCGCCGAACTCCTTGTACCTCGCCTGCGGGCGCAGCGGCCAGCCGAGCGTGTGGACGACCTTCTCGAACGGCTTCGGAACCTCCCACACCTCCTTGACGCCGAGCGCCCACACCTGCGGGTCCTTCGCGGACAGCCCGAGGCCCTTCAGCGCGGCGCCGGTGAGGTGCCCCCAGCAGCCCTCGGCGAGCACGGTGGCCTTCGCGACCACGTCCGCGCCCGGCTCGAAGTTCGCCTTCTCCGCGCCCCACTTGTCGCGCCCCTTGTCGCCCGTGCGGACGCCCACCACCCCTCCGTCCTGCACCAGCAGCTTGTGGCCCGTCGTCTCCGGCAGCAGGTACGCGCCCGCCTCCTCCGCCTTCTCCGCCAGCCAGCGGTTGAGCTCGGCGACCGCGACGACGTAGTTGCCGTGGTTGCGGAACGGCGGCGGCGTCGGCTTGAGCGGCACCGCCCGCTTGCGGTTGAGCATGAAGTAGACGGTCTCGGCGCCGACGGGGCCGTAGTGCGGCCACGACCGGTCGTCCGGGAGGAGCTGCTCGAGCGCCGTCGGGTTCATCACCGCGCCCGACAGCTGGTGCGCGCCCGCGACGCGGCCCTTCTCGATCACCGCGACGGGGACCTCGCCGAGCGACTCCGCCAGCTCGGGATCGTCCTCGAGCAGCTGGAGCAGGCGGATGGCGCAGGCGAGCCCCGCCTGGCCGCCGCCGACGATGGCGACGCCCACCTCGATCCGCTCGTCCTCCGCGTCCGTGGGCGGGCCGAGGAACTCCGCCGCCGGGTCGACCGGCGGCGGGTACTCGATCGGCGCGACGGGCCTCCCCTTGGCCCTCGCCACTCCGCTCAGCCGCCCTTCCGGGCCTTCACGGCCTCGGTGAGCTTGGGCACGATCTTGTTGAGGTCGCCGACGACGCCGAGGTCGGAGAACTCGAAGATCGGGGCGTTCGCGTCCTTGTTGATGGCGACGATGTTCTCCGAGCCCTGCATGCCGACCTTGTGCTGGATCGCCCCGGAGATGCCGGCCGCGAGGTAGAGCTTCGGCGCGACGGTCTTGCCCGTCTGGCCGATCTGGGCGGAGTACGAGAACCAGCCCGCGTCGACCACCGCGCGCGTGGCCGCCACCGCGCCCCCGAGCGCGCCCGCCAGCTCCTCGAGCTGCTCGAAGCCCTCCGCCTTGCCGAGGCCGCGGCCGCCGGCGACGAGGATGTCCGCGTCCTCGATGTTGACGTCGGCGCCGCGCTGCTCGCCGCGGGTGATCATCGTCGCGCGCAGGGAGTGCGGCGCGAACTCCACCTCGACGTCCTCGACCGCCGCGTCCGCGCCGCCGGTTCCCCGCACCTCGAACGCGTTGAGGCGGCCGATGATCACGCCCACGCCGGAGGCGAAGTGGACGTCGGAGACCTGCGAGTCCTGGAGGATCGGGCGCTCCGCGACGAGCTCGCCGTTCTCGGCACGGACGTTCGTGACCTCCATGCACACGCCGGCGTCGAGCCGGGCGCTGAGCCCCGCGCCGATCTCGAAGCCGAGCAGGCCGCCGCCGAAGAGCGCGTACCGGTGGCCGCCGGCGCGGATGACCTGCGCCATCGCGTCGACCACCGGCTGCGCGAGGCCCTCGGGCCCGGCGACGCGGAACACCTTGGTCGCGCCGTGGCGGCCGAGCGAGGCGCAGAAGTCGTCGGGCAGGCCGGCGGCGTCGCCGAGCACGAGGGCGTGGCACTCCTCGCCCAGCTCGCCCGCGAGGCGCGCGCCCTCGGAGACCGCGCCGAGCGAGTTCTTGTTGAACGCGCCGTCGCGGTGCAGCGCGTAGACGAGGATCCCGCTCATACGAGCAGCTTCCGCTCGTCCAGCCAGGCCACGATCCGCTCGACCGTCGCGTTCGTGTCCTCGTCCTCGATGATCTGCCCGGGCTGCTTCGCCGGCGGCGCCTTGAAGTCCGTGCAGCGGGCGCGCGCGTTCGCGTGGCCGACGCGGCCGGCCTCGATGCCGACGTCGCCGGCCGCCACCGTCTCGAGCGGCTTCTTCTTCGCGCCCATGATGGCCTTCAGCGACGGGTAGCGCGGCTCGTTGATCGCGTCGCCGACCGAGATCACGGCCGGAAGCTCCACGCGCACGGTGTCGTAGCCGTACTCCGCCTGGCGCTCGCACCGCAGAGCGTCACCGCTTTGCTCCTCCACGTCGATCTTGATGACCTGCGTGAGCGACGGCATCCGCAGGTGGTCGGCCACGACCGCGCCGATCGTGTAGCACTCGCCGTCGTCGGACTGCTGGCCCAGCAGCACGAGGTCCGGCGACTCCTTGGCGAGCACCTGCGCGAGGGCGTAGCCCGTGCCGTTGACGTCGGAGCCCGCGAGTGCGGCGTCCGTGAGATGAACGGAGCGGTCGGCCCCCAGCGACACGGCCTTGTGCAGCGCGCGGACCGCCGACTCGGGCCCCATCGTCACCGCGACCACCTCGTCCACGCCCAGCGCGCCGCCCTCCTTCAGCTGCATGGCGGCCTCGAGCGCGTGCGTGTCGAACGGGTTCAGGTTCTTCTCGCCGCTGCGGTCCAGCCGGCCGGTCGCCGGGTCGATGCGCTTCTGGACCGCCGCGTCCGGCACTTCTTTCACCAGCACGCAGATTCTCACGGCGTGCGAGCCTCCTCGCTGAAAGTCACGCTGAGCCTTCCGGTTGACTGACGGGTCAATCTAGCGCTTGCTTCCCCGCCCGGTCGCAGTCCCACGCTACGGCGTGACGGCGCCGCGGAGGAACTCGATGATGTCCGCGGTCGGGGCTCCCGGGGTGAAGACCTCCGCCACGCCGAGGGCCTTGAGCTCGGGGATGTCGTGCGCCGGGATCGTGCCGCCGACGGTCACCACGACGTCGTCCGCATCCTGCTCGCGCAGAAGCTCGACGACGCGCGGCACGAGCGTCATGTGGGCGCCGGAGAGGATGGACAGCCCGACGGCGTCGGCGTCCTCCTGCAGGACGGTCTCGACGATCTGCTCCGGCGTCTGGTGGAGGCCGGTGTAGATCACCTCCATCCCGGCGTCGCGCAGCGCGCGGGCGATGATCTTCGCGCCGCGGTCGTGCCCGTCGAGGCCGGGCTTGGCGACCACCACGCGGATCTTGCGGGTCGGCGACGCGGCCATCGCCCGGATGCTAGCCGCGCCGCCCCGGCCGGGCGCCGGCCCGGTAGGCTCGCGCCATCGCCAGCGACCCGATACCGCCATGCACGGGGTCGAAGTCGTCCTGATCAGCCTGCTCGTCGCGGTGGCCGGCCTGGCCGGCGCCGCGCGCGCGATCCACATCCCCTACCCGATCGTGCTGGTGATCGGCGGGCTCGTCCTCGGCTTCGTGCCCGGACTGCCGGAGGTGGAGCTCGAGCCCGACCTCGTGCTCGTGATCTTCCTGCCGCCGCTGCTGTACTCCGCGGCGTTCTTCGCCGACCTGCACGAGCTCCGGCGCAACGTGCGCCCGATCTCGCTGCTCGCGGTCGGCCTCGTGCTCGCGACCATGTGCATCGTCGCGGTCGTCGCGCACGCGCTGATCGACGGCCTGCCGTGGGCGGCGGCCTTCGCGCTCGGGGCGATCGTCGCCCCGACGGACCCGCTCGCGGCCACCACGATCGCGCGCCGCCAGCAGGCGCCGCGGCGGGTCGTCACCATCGTCGAGGGCGAGAGCCTGGTGAACGACGGGACGGCGCTGGTCGCGTACCGCGCCGCGGTGGTCGCGGTCGGCGGTGGCTTCTCGCTGCTGGATGCGAGCTGGGACTTCGTCGTCAGCGCGACCGGCGGCGTGGCGATCGGCCTCGCGGTCGGCCTGGCGATCGCGGAGATCCGCCGCCGGCTCGACGACGTCCCGGTCGAGGTGACGATCTCGCTGCTGAGCGGCTACGCCGCGTACGTCCCGGCCGAGCGCCTGCACGTCTCCGGCGTGCTCGCCGCCGTCACCGTCGGCATCGTCGTCGGCTGGCGCGCGCCGCAGATCTCCACGTCGCGCATGCGGCTGCAGGGCTACGCGGTCTGGGAGATCCTCATCTTCCTCCTCAACGCGCTGCTGTTCGTCCTGATCGGGCTGCAGCTGCCGATGATCCTCGACGAGCTGTCGGGCGAGCCCGCGGGCACGCTGCTCGCGCAGGCGATCGCGGTGAGCCTCGCGGTGATCCTCACGCGCATCGCCTGGATGAACACGATGCCGTACGTGATCCGCGCGCTCGACCGGCGCCCGCAGCAGCGCAGCCGGCGCTCCGGCTGGCGGGAGCGCTTGATCGTCGCCTGGTCGGGCATGCGCGGGTCGGTCTCGCTCGCCGCCGCGCTTGCGCTGCCGGCGGACTTCCCGGAGCGCAACGTGATCCTGCTGACGACCTTCGCGGTGATCCTCTCCACGCTCGTGCTGCAGGGGCTCACGCTGCCGCTGCTGATCCGCCGCCTGGGCGTCCGCGACGACGGGGCGGAGGAGCGCGAGGAGCTGCTCGGGCGGCGCGCCGCGGTGGAGGCCGCGCTCGCCGCGATCGACGAGCTTTCCGCGCGCGAATGGACGCGCGACGACACCGTGGAGCGGATGCGCGGCGCCTACCGCTACCGCCGGAGCCGGCTCGCGGCGCGCGCCGGGGAGACCGACGACGGCGCCGGCTACGAGCACCGCTCGCTCAAGTACCAGAAGATGGTCCGGCAGGTCCTCCGGGCGCAGCACGCGGAGATCGTGCGGCTGCGCAACGCCGGCGAGATCTCCAACGACGTCATGCACCGGCTCGAGCGCGAGCTGGACCTCGAGGACGAGCGGCTCGAGATCTGATCAGCCGCGCATCGCGTCGCCGAGCAGCGCGCGGGCGATGACGAGGCGCTGGATCTCGCTCGTGCCCTCGTAGATCTCGGTGACCTTCGCGTCGCGGTAGTAGCGCTCCGCCGGGAACTCCTTCGTGTAGCCGTAGCCGCCGAGGATCTGGATCGCCTCGCCGGTCTGGCGCCGCGCGACGGCGGAGGCGAAGAGCTTCGCCTGCGCGCCCTCGACCGCGTGCGGGCGCCCGGCCTCCTTCAGGCGCGCCGCGCGCCACACGAGCGCCCGCGCCGCGTCGATCTCCGTCTGCATGTCGGCGAGCTTGTGCTGGATCGCCTGGAAGCGCGCGATCGGCCCTCCGAAGGCGGTCCGCTCGCGGGCGTAGGCCGTGGCGAGCTCGAACGCGGCCTGCGCGATGCCGACGGCCTGGGCCGCGATGCCGATGCGCCCGCCGTCCAGCGTCTGCAGCGCGACGCGCATCCCCTTGCCGGGCTCGCCGAGGACCTCGCCCGGCACCTCGTCCAGAGCCAGGTCCGCGGTGGAGGAGGAGTTGAGGCCGAGCTTCTCCGCCTCGCCCGTGACCGCGAGGCCGGGCGCGCCGGCGCGGACGACGTACGCGGTGATGCCCGCCTCGGCGCGCGCGAACACGACGAAGGTGGACGCGAACGAGCCGTTCGTCACCCACTGCTTCGCGCCGCTGAGGCGGTCGCCGGCGGCGCGCGTGCGGATCGCGGAGGCGTCAGACCCGGCGCCGCTCTCCGTGAGGGCGAAGGCCGCGAGCTCGCTCCCGGCGGCCAGCGGAGGCACGAGGCGCGCCTGCTGCTCTTCGCTGCCGTGGGCCACGATCGGCAGGGTGCCGGCGCTCGTGTGGACGGCGAGGGTGAGGCCGGCGCCGGCGTCGCCGCGCGCGATCTCCTCGATCACGAGCACGTAGGCGAGGAAGCCCGCGCCGGCGCCGCCGAGCGCCTCCGGGACGACGACGCCCATGAGGCCGAGCTCGCCGAGCTCCGCGAAGAGCTCGCGCGGGAAGCGGTGCTGGCGGTCCCACGCCGCCGCGTGCGGGGCGATCCGCTCGTCGGCGAAGCGGCGCGCGAGGTCGCGGATCGCGCGCTGCTCGTCCGTGAGCTCGTGCAGGCTCACCGCCGCACCCCCGTGTCGCGCCGGCCGCGCCGCGCGGCGATCGCCGA
>DATMVH010000576.1:0-2057 GCA_035563395.1 Solirubrobacteraceae bacterium | reverse complement strand
GCTCGAGCCGGGCCGCCTCCTTCTGGCGGTTCTTCGACGGCGCCGACGGCTTCGGCGGCGAGTGCGCGCGCCGGGCGGCGGGCGCCGGCGGCTTCTTCGGCTTCGCCCGCTTCGCCTGGCGCTCGAGCTCCGCGCGCTCCTCGCGCACGCGCACGTACTCGGGCCAGCCGCCGACGTAGGAGTGCAGCGTGCGGTCCTCCACCGCCACCGTGCGCGTGCCGACCGCGTCGAGCAGCGCCCGGTCGTGGGAAATCAGCAGCAGCGCGCCCGGGAACTGCTGGAGCGCGGCCTCGAGCGCCTCGCGGCTCTCGAGGTCGAGGTGGTTCGTGGGCTCGTCGAGGATCAGGACGTTCGCGCCCGAGTGGACCAGCACGGCCAGCGACAGCCGCCGCCGCTCGCCGCCCGACAGGCCCTCGAGCGGCTTCTCCGCGGCCTCCCCGCCGAACAGGAACTGGCCCAGCAGCGCGCGGGCCTCGTTCGGCTTGAGCCCCGTCGCGCGCTGGCAGGCCTCGAGCACGGTGCCGCGCGTGCCGAGCTCCTCGGCGTGCTGGGAGAGCATCCCGAGCTTGACGTTGTGGCCGCGGCGCAGCTTGCCGCCGTCGAGCTCGCGCTCGCCGGCGAGGGCGCGGATGAGCGTCGTCTTGCCCGAGCCGTTGGGGCCGACGAGCGAGACGTGCTCGCCGCGCTCTAGCCACAGCTCCGCGTCCTGCAGCAGCACGCGGTCGCCGATGCGCAGCTCGCCGTCCTCGAGCTCGAAGACCACGCGGCCGGAGCGCTCGGGCGGCTTGAAGGCGAAGCCGAGCGCCCGCCCGTCGCGCGGGTCGCGCTGGAGGCGCTCGATCTTCGCGAGCTGCTTGACGCGCGCCTGCGCCTGCCGCGCACGCGTGCCCGCGCGGAAGCGGTCGACGAACCGCTCCAGGCGCGCGATCTGGGCCTCCTGCTTCTCGATCGCGCGGCCCAGCGCGAGCTCCCGCGTCGCCTTCTCCCGGCGCCACGCGTGCCAGGTGCCCTTGAAGAAGCGCGCGCGGCCGCCCTCGAGCTCCAGCACCGAGGTGCCGACGGCCTCCAGGAACCAGCGGTCGTGGGCGACGAGCACGACCGCGGCGTCCACGTTCTGCAGGTAGCCCTCGAGCCATTCCAGCGAGGCGATGTCGAGGTGGTTCGTGGGCTCGTCGAGGAGCAGCAGGTCCGGGTCGCCCGCGAGCGCGCGGGCGAGCGACGCGCGCGTGAGCTCCCCGCCGGAGAACGTGGAGAGGTCGCGGTCGAGGTGCTCGTCGCGGAACCCGAGCCCGTGCAGCCTCGCGTTGACGCCCTCCCGCCAGGTGTAGCCGCCGGCGTGCTCCAGCCGGGTCTGCGCGCGCGCGTAGGCGTCGAGCGTCCCCGCGTCCGTGGCGCCGTCGGCCATCGCGTGCTCGAGCTGCGCGAGGCGGTCCTCGAGGGCGAGCAGGTCGCCGCAGCCCTGCAGCACGTAGTCGCGCAGCGACAGGTCGCGGTCGCGCGGCGGGCGCTGGTCGTGCAAGGCGACGCGCACGTCCTTGGCGAAGGCGAGCTGCCCGCCGTCGACCGAGCTCTCCCCCGAGAGCATGCGCAGCAAGGTGGTCTTGCCCGCGCCGTTGCGGCCCGACAGCGTCATCCGCTCCCGGCGCTCCAGCCGGAAGGAGACGCCGCGCAGGAGCGGCTCGCCGGCCATGTCCTTGGCGAGGTCGGAGGCGATGACGACGGCCACGGCGCCATGGTACGAGGCGCCCGGCGGGCGCTCGGGGTATCCTGCCGCCCATGCGCCGTGCCGCCGGAACCCTGCTGCTCACCGCGGTCCTGCTGGCCGTGACGGCGCCGCTCGCGCTCGCGACGCAGTCGCACGACGGCGGCGAGGGCCTGTGGGGCGAGACGAACGACAAGGTGATCACGAACGCGGGGTTCGTGCTCATCGCGTTCTTCCCGCTGTTCATCTTCGTGATGAGCATGATCCAGTGGCGCCTGGACAAGCGGAAGGACGCCCGCAAGGCCGCCGAGAAGGCGCGCCGCGCCCGCGCCGACGTGCGCGGCGGCTGGTAGCG
>DATMVH010000575.1:0-8468 GCA_035563395.1 Solirubrobacteraceae bacterium | reverse complement strand
AGGTCGACGTAGAAGTTCTTCTCGCGGGCGCCCATCGCGCCGAGGTAGAACGCGAGCCACGGCCGCACGGCGTCGCGCGCGGCGCCGAGGTCGGCGGCGACGGCGAACGGGACGCACGGCGCCACGTCGATGTCCTCGCGCGCGCGGCCGGCGCGGGCGAGGCCGCGGCGCAAGGGATCGAGCAGGGTGTCGGGGGCGGACGGGTCGAACATGAACGGCAGCCACCCGTCTGCGATCTCGCCCGTCTGCTCGATCGCCCTCGGGCCGATCGCGCCGAGATAGACGGGGATCCGCTCCTGCACGGGCGACGCGAGCAGCTTCAGCGCGCGGCCCGACCCGCCGGGCAGCGGAAGCGTCCACTCCTCGCCGTCGTAGCGGACCGTGCGCCGGCGCAGCGCGAGGCGGACGATCTCCACGTACTCGCGCGTGCGCCGCAGCGGGCGGCGGAACGGCACGCCGTACCAGCCCTCGGACACCTGCGGTCCCGAGACCCCGAGGCCGAGCCGGAAGCGCCCGCCGGACAGCACGTCGAGCGACGCGGCGGCCATCGCCGCCGCGGCCGGCTGCCGCGCCGGGATCTGCATCAGCCCGGACCCGAGCGCAATCCGTTCCGTACGGCCCGCCAGCAGGCCGAGCATTGAGACCGCGTCCTGTCCCCACGCCTCGGAGATCCACACGGAGTCGAGCCCCGCCTGATCCGCGAGCACGGCGAGCGACACCTGCTCCTCCAGGGAGAACCAGGGCCAGTAGCCGAGGAAGAGGCCGGCGCGCATGACGGAGCGACCGTACACGGCGGGCCAGCGGCAACAGCGGGATCTGCGAGGCTTCGGCACAGATGCGTGACGATGCCGGCACGATGCTCGCCTGGGTCGTGCGTGCCCAGGCCGGGCACGGCCCGCACGCGGAAGCGGCCCGGCAGGTCGTCCTGGCCATCATCCTCGCGCACCTGCTCGCCGGGGCGGCGCACGACGGGCCGCCGCACGCCGCGCTCAGGGCGCCGCGCCACGCGAAGCCGAAGCGCCACCGGCTGCCGCATCGCGACAGCCTCTGCGGGCGCCGGCCGCGGGGCTGACCCGCGGCGTCAGCCCCGCGTCGCGCCCTCGTGGTAGCGCGTCGGCTCGTCCTCGCCGAGGCTCTTGAGCGGGCGCTGCCCCGGCTGCTCCGGCTCGCCCCGGACCTCGCCCGTGAACGCGATCCGCTCCAATCGCGCGATCTCGCGCTCTCCCTCGACGCGCGCCGGGTCCTCGGGCGGCAGCGGGGCGATCAGCTTGCGGATGCGGTTGCGCAGCTGGAGCGCGAAATGCGGGGTGGAGGCGCCCATGAGCTGGCGGACGTCGTCCACCGTCACCTGATGCTCGGGACGCAGGCGCTCGGGACGCTCGGCTTCGGCCATGCGCGCAGTCTAGGAGCCCGGCGCGGAATCGGACTCCGAGCCCGAGTCCACCGGCACGATCTGCAGCAGCGTGTCGATCCGCGCCTGCACGTCGATGGTGACGGCGCGCTCGTCGCCGATCAGCCAGCCGTGGTTGTAGACGCCGCGCACCGGATCCTCGCGGTAGCCGGGCTGGATGTCGAGCAGGAAGTCCTGCACCGCCGGCGGCAGCACGTTGGGCTCCGTGAGGAGGAGCAACGGGCCGTACGTGCCGGTCGCCGACAGCGGCGCCGCCGCCCCGGCGTCCTGCGGCCGCTGCGTGGAGGCGAACACGAGCCCGTGCCCCGGATCGACGACGTTCCAGCCGAACGACCCGTCGGAGAAGCGCGCGAAGTCGATCGCGTTCGCGACGGGATCGCGGTCGCCGATGCGCCGCACGGTGCCGAGCTCCTCGAGCTCCGACACGACGCCCTCGGACACCGCGGTCTCCGGGCCCAGCACGTAGATGCGCGGCTTCTCGTGGGCCTCGATGGCCGCGCGGGTGGCGGGCGGGACGAGATCGCGCGTCACCCACAGCACCGCCGTGCCCGACTTCGCCGCCCACGCCGCCGCGGGCATCGCATAGCCCGGCTGCTCGGAGGACGCGACGACGACCGCCGGTGACGGCTCGCCGGCCGCCTCGGTGTGGAGACGGTCGATCGCCTGTGCGAGCGCAGCGAAGTCGGCGCCCTGGACGTCGGCCGTGCGGAACCCCCGCGGGCGAGCCGCATCGCCGATCCGGATGACCTGCGCGTCGCCGGCCTCCTTCGCGCCGCGGGGCCGGAGCGTGAGCAGCGCCTGCAGCGTGACCGCCGGCATGGCCGTGCCCTTCGAGTACAGCAGCGGCGCGCGCAGCGGCGGCGCCATGAGCTGCGCCGCGGAGATCGCGACGCGCCAGTCCGTGTCGTCGACGAGGGCGACGGCGGGCGGCCGGGTGTCGTCGGACCGCGCCGGATAGACGGCCTGGGCGACGCCCGCGGCGTCAGCGACGTGATCCGCGCCGGCGATCCGCGTCGTGTTGCTCGTCGCGACGCCGGGAAAGCCCAGCGGCGGCGCGGCCTCCGGACCGGTGACCGGGCGCTGTGCCCGCGTGCCGTCGCCGTTCCCGTCGTCGCCGCCGCCGCAGCCGGACGCGAGCGCGAGCGCGGCGAGCACCGGAAGAACGGTCCAAGACCTCCGGATCACCCGACCGAGGCTACCGCCACGGGGTGCGCGATCGGGGCGGTGTGCGGACGTCGGCCGAGCGGACGTCCTCCACGAGCGCGGACGACGTTCGTGCGAACCTCGTCCACGCGGACGCTGTCCCGGGCGGACTTATGTGTACAGTGCTCCGCCCACGCCGAACCTCCGGAGGGAGACCGGGGGACGGGGGAACCACAGCAGTTGGGGCGAACCGCGAGCCGAGGCGAATGCCGAGGCGCGGGGCGCAGGCTCTTTCAGCGCCAGCCCGTCAGCTAACCCCGCAGGCCGACGAAAGAGAGCTATGTCGTTGTTCCCGCGGGCCTTCGCCCCACTGGCCATCACGATCGTGTGCCTGCTCGCGCCGACCGGCGCGGCGGCGCAGGCTCCCGTGTCGACCGGCGGCGCGGTCTTCGAGGCCGAGCCGCCGCCGCCCCCGATGGAGACAGCGGGGCGGTGGAGCGGACCCGAGGTCCCGGGAACCGTCGCGCAGCTCCTCGCGGACGGCACGGCGGCCGCGCCGTCGGAGGCGCCCGAGCAGGTCAAGCAGGCGATCTGGGCCGCGAACTCGCTGCGAGACAAGCCGTACAAGTACGGCGGCGGGCACGCGCGGCTGCGCGACACGGGCTACGACTGCTCGGGCACCGTTTCGTTCGCGCTGGCCGCCGCGGAACTGCTGGAGACGCCGCTCGACTCCGGCTCGTTCATGTCCTGGGGCGCGGTGGGACGCGGCAGGTGGATCACGATCTACACGCACCCCGGGCACGCCTACGCCGTGATCGCCGGCCTGCGGCTCGACACGAGCCGCGCGGGCATGAGCCGCGCCGGCCGGGGTGTCGTGCGCGCGTCGCTCGAGGACGGCCCGCGCTGGCGGTCCATGCCCCGCTCCCCGCGCGGCTTCACCGTCCGGCACCCCGTTTCCTTCTAAGGGACACCTGAAGCGCCGCCGCGGCTCGCGCGCGGGCGGATACGCTACGAGCAGGATCCCGAAGCTGGAGGTAGTCGTGGCCGGACTGGGCGGACGCATGTCCACCGTCATCAAGGCGAAGATCAACCGGATGCTCGACAAGGCGGAGGACCCCTCCGAGACGCTGGAGTACTCCTACGCGAAGCAGATGGAGCTGCTGCAGAACGTCAAGAAGGGCGTCGCCGACGTCGTCACGGCGAAGAAGCGGCTCCAGCTCCAGCAGCAGAAGCTCGAGCAGCAGGTCGTCAAGCTCGACACGCAGGCGCGCCAGGCGCTCGCCGCGGGGCGCGAGGACCTCGCCCGCACGGCGCTCGAGCGCAAGCAGTTCGCCCAGACCGAGCTGCAGTCGCTCGACCAGCAGGTCGCGGAGCTCGAGGCCCAGCAGCAGCAGCTCATCGACAAGGAGCAGAAGCTGCGCAGCAAGCTCGAGCAGTTCCGCACCAAGAAGGAGGTCATCAAGGCGCAGTACTCGGCCGCCGAGGCGCAGGTGAAGATCTCCGAGGCGGCCACCGGCGTGGGCGAGGAGATGGCCGACGTCGGGCTCGCGATGCAGCGGGCGATCGACAAGACCGAGGGCATGCGTGCGCGCGCGAACGCGATGGACGAGCTCGAGGCGGCCGGCGCCTTCGACGACAACCTGAGCCTCACGCAGGGGCAGGACGACATCGACCGCCAGCTGTCGCAGCTCACCTCGTCGACCGCGGTGGACGACGACCTCGAGAAGCTCAGGCGCGAGCTCGGCCAGGGGGCCGGCACGACCGCCCCGGCGCTCGAGGAGGGCACGCCGACGCAGCAGCCGCAGGAAGGCCAGCGGTGATCGTCCGCATCGCGACGGAAGACCAGTACCGGCTTCCCGACGAGGACGCGAAGCGGCTCAACGAACTCGACAACCAGGCGGTCGCCGCGGTCGACGCGGGCGACGAGGCGCGCTTCCACGCCGTGTTCGACGAGATGCTGACGCTCGTGCGCCGCGACGGCCACAAGCTCGCCGACGACGAGCTGGAGGAGTCCGACGTCATCCTGCCGCCGCCGGACCTCTCCTTCGACGAGGCCCGGCACGAGTTCACCGGCGACGGGCTGATCCCGGACTGACCGGGCGCCGGCCGCACGGTCGGCGCCCGGGACCCTGCGCCGGCGCCGGCCGGCGTGCCGCTAGATCGGGATGCCCCAGAGGGGGAACCAGCGCTCGAGCTCCGCCTCGACGGGGAGCTCGGTGCCGATCTGGGCCTTCAGGCGCAGCTCGGCCTCCGTGTCGCGGCGCTGCTCGCCCCCGGCGGGGACGAAGGGGTAGTACGCGCCGCGCTTGTAGTTGTAGATCCAGTAGACGCGGCGGTCCTGCGCGTCGCGGAACGAGAAGACCGCGCACAAAATCCGGTCGCCGTAGCCGCCGTCCTGCAGCGCCTGCGAGACGACGTTGATGCCGACGACGAGGTCCTCGAAGTCGGGATCCTCGAGGACCATCCACCGGTAGCCGAACGAGTCGTCCGTCCGCTGCACCGTGGTGCCGGTGTCCTCGCCCGTGCCGCGCAGGACCTCCTCCATGTCCGTGACGATTGACTCGAAGTCCGCCGTCGCGAGCGGCTGGAAGACGATGGCGGCCTTGCCGGAGCTGCGCAGCTGCAGCGTCATGTCCAGCGTCACGGCCGCCGTCGACATCGCGAACAGCCGGTCGGGCGCCGGCCCCTTGATCTTGCGCTTGCCCGTCAGGATGTCGAAGAAGCCCATCGACCCGGCTAGACGCGGGCCTGGAGCTGCGTCTCGAGGCGCTGGAGCGCCGCGATCCGCTTCTCCATGGACGGGTGCGTCGCGAACAGCTCGCCCACGGCCTTCCCCGCGCCGGGCGGGAAGATGTAGAAGGCCTGCAGCTCGGAGGCGGCGCGCAGGTCCCTCTGCGGGATGCGGTGCATGCCGCTCGAGATGCGCATCAGCGCCGATGCGAGCGCGCTCGGCCGGCCCGTGATGAGCGCGGCGCCGCGGTCGGCCGCGAACTCGCGGTAGCGCGACAGCGCCTGCATCAGGAAGAAGGAGACGATGTAGACGCCGAGCGACACGAGGAACAGCACGAGGAAGCTCGGGTTGTCCTCGTCGTCGGAGTGGCCGCCGCCGAAGAAGAAGCCGAACTGCACGATGTACGCGGCGATCGTGGCGAAGAAGCCGGCGAGGGTCATCACCATGACGTCGCGGTTGGCCACGTGCGTGAGCTCGTGGGCCATGACGCCCTCGAGCTCCGCGGGCGACAGCAGCTCCATGATCCCCGTCGTGGCGCACACGGTCGCCGACTTCGGCGAGCGCCCGAGCGCGAACGCGTTGGGCATCCGCGTGTCCGCCACCGCGACCTTCGGCTTCGGAAGGTCGGCCTGGATGCAGAGCCGCTCGATCAAGGCGTGGAGCTCCGGCGCCTCCGCCGGCGACACCTCCCGAGCGCCCATGGCGCGCAGCGCGAGCTTGTCCGACCCGAAGAGGTTGAACAGGGCCAGGCCGCCCGCGATCAGGGCGACCATCACGCCGTTGACGCCCGCCGCGAGCATGGCGACGACGAGCGCGACGTAGAGCGCGCCGAGCAGGAACAGCGTGAACGTCATGCGGACCTGGAGGCCCGTGTCTTTCCCGAACGATGTGGGTCTTGGCATCTCACCCGGCATTTTCGCAGGCGATCCGGCCGCTTGAGCGATGTTTTAGGTAGGCTGCCGCGCGCCGAGTCCCGGCGGGGCGACATCGTCCACCCCATCGGGAGCGGGGGACCCAAGGAGCCGTTCGTGGGGCGAATCCCGGCCGGAGCGCCGCGGTAGCGCGTTCAAGCGCGAGCCCGTCAGCTAACCCCGCAGGCCGCGCCCTATGACGAGCTCCGGAAAATCCCTGCAGCCTGCACGGCTCCTTGCACGCTCCATAACCCGGAGCGGGTTGCTCGCCGTGCGCCGGAGCGACGCCTAGCATGGCCCGCCGGATGCCCCGCGTGCGCCTGCTCATCGTGGTGGCGGCCGTTCCCCTGCTGCTGTGGGGCGTGCTGCCCGTGCTGTCCTCCGGACAGGGCCTGCAGGGCAAGATCGAGCGCAAGCGCGCGCAGATCGAGCACCAGCGCGGGCGCGAGCAGGTCCTCACGAGCGACATCTCCGCGCTCAGCCGGCAGATCGGCGCGCTGCAGGCGGACATCACGCGCCTGCAGACCCAGCAGGTCAGGCTGGAGGCGGATCTCGCGGCCAAGCGGGAGGAGCTCGCGCGGATCCAGCAGGACCTGCGGCGGACGCGGATCCGGCTCGCCCGGCTGCGGGCCCGCCTGGCCGAGGCGCGGACGATCCTGGCCGCCCGCCTCGTGGCGCTCTACAAGGCCGACAAGCCCGACATGGTCACCGTGATCCTCGAGTCCGACGGGTTCGCCGAGATGCTCGAGCGGACGGAGTTCATGCAGCGCGTCTCCCTGCAGGACCGGCGGATCATCGAGCGCGTGCGGCGCGCCAAGGCCGAGGCGACCGCGACGGCGAAGCGGCTCGACGCGCTCGAGGCGCGCCAGCAGCGGATCACCGCCGCGGTCGAGGCCCGGCGCGACGAGGTGGTCGCCGTCAAGGACAACCTCGTCACGCGCCGCGGCGAGTACGCGACCGCGCGGGCGAACAAGCGGCAGGTGCTCGCGAACGTCAGCGCACACCGCCACGAGCTCGAGGGCGACCTGGACGCGCTGGAGGCCGAGCAGGCGCGGATCCGCGCGCGGCTCGCCGCCGCGTCGGGCGCCGGCAGCGGGACCCCGGTGGCCGGTCCCGTCCAGACGGGCACCGGCGCGCTGTCGTGGCCCGTGGGCGGGCCGGTCGTGTCCGGCTTCGGCATGCGCTGGGGGCGGCTGCACGCGGGCATCGACATCGCGGTGCCCGCGGGGACGGCGATCATGGCGGCGGACTCCGGCACCGTCGTGATGCTCGGCTGGGTGGGCGGCTACGGGAACTACACGTGCATCGACCACGGCGGCGGCCTGTCCACCTGCTACGCGCACCAGTCGAGCTTCGCCACCTCCATGGGCGCGAGCGTCTCGCGCGGCCAGGTGATCGGCTCCGTGGGCTGCACGGGCCACTGCTTCGGCGATCACCTGCACTTCGAGGTCCGCGTCGGCGGCGGCCCCGTCGACCCGCTGGGCTACTTGTAGCGACGACGCCGGAGGGCGGCGGTACTAGCCTTCCAGTCGTGCTGCCGGAGATCGACCTCGGCCCCATCGCCCTGCAGAGCTTCGGGCTCATGCTCGGGCTCGCGTTCATCGCGTCCGGCGCGCTCGCCCAGCGCTTCCTCGTCGAGCTCGGCCATCCCGCCGACTGGGCCTACGAGATGGTCTTCGCCGCGCTCGTCGGCGGCCTCGTCGGCGCGCGGGCGTGGTCCATCGTCGAGAGCTGGGACGACGCGAAGGACGACCTGCTCGGCTCCGTCTTCTCCGGCACGGGGCTCGTCTTCTACGGCGGGGCGCTCGGCGGCGCGGTCGCGGTCGCGCTGTGGGCATGGTGGCGCGGCGTCTTCGGGCCGCGGATGTTCGACGTCGCGGCGCCCTCGCTCGCCGTCGGCTACGCCGTCGGGCGCGTCGGCTGCCAGCTCGCCGGCGACGGCGACTACGGGAAGGCGTGGAACGGCCCGTGGGCCATGGCCTATCCGGACGGCACCGTGCCGACGACGGAGGAGGTCCATCCGACGCCGGTCTACGAGGTTCTGGCGATGGGGCTCGTGACGTGGTTCCTGTGGCGGATGCGCCATCGCGTGCCGCCGGGGGCCCTGTTCGCGCTGTGGCTCCTGCTCGCGGGCCTCGAGCGCTTTCTCGTCGAGTTCCTGCGCCGCAACGAGCGCGTCGCGGCGGGCCTCACCGTGGCGCAGTTCATCTCCCTGGCGATGATCGCCGGCGGCGTGCTGTGGCTCGCGCGCCTGCGCCACGCGCGTCCGGCC
>DATMVH010000574.1:0-2619 GCA_035563395.1 Solirubrobacteraceae bacterium | reverse complement strand
GACGAGCAGCGCGCCGAGCACCAGCGCGAAGGCGAGCATCACCCCCCGCGACGGGCGCCGCTGCGGCGGCGGCGAGGTGGGAGCGTCGCCGCGCTCGGCGCGCGGCGCGGCTGCCGTGTCGGAGCGCAGGCTCACGCCGCGTGCACTAGCCGCGGCGGCGGAGACCGAGGATGGACAGGAGGAACGAGGAGAAGAAAATCTGCAGCCCGATGATGATGAGCGCCGCCGCGAAGACCGCGAGCCGCTCCTCGGACAGCTGTCCGAAGCCGCGCTGGACCCACGTCACCACGATCCACGCCGCGAGGACCAGCCCCGCGAGCGCCACCACCCCGCCGGCCAGGAGGCCGTGCTCGAGGTTGAAGCGCGCGCGCATGCGGTCGAACCACGGGTCCTTCTCGTTCATGAAGTACGTCCCGTAGGCGTGCGCGCAGAGGCCGAGCGAGATCACCTGCACGCCGACGGTCATCAGCAGCGCGCCGGCCACCATCGCGTGCAGGTTCCACTCGCGCCCCAGCACGTCGATCTGCAGCAGCACCGTGGCGGACACGAGCACGCCGGCGGCGAGCAGCAGCGCGCCGGGGAGCATGAACAGGTACGTCGGGCTGTGCACCAGCAGGAAGCGCAGGTGCCGCCAGCCGTCGCGGAAGCTCGACAGCTTGCTCTCGCCCCCGCGCGGGTGGTACTGGATCGGGAACTCGCGGATGTCGAGCTTCTCCTTCGCCGCCCGGATGACCATCTCGGAGGCGAACTCCATGCCGGTGGTGCGGAGGTCGAGCCGCGGCAGCACGTCGCGCCGCAGCGCCCGCATGCCGCAGTGGGCGTCGGACACGCCGGTGCGGAAGAAGAGGTTGAGCACGCCGGTGAGGACGGGGTTGCCGACGTAGCGGTGCAGCCACGGCATGGCGCCCGGGTGGATGTTGTCCATCCGGTCGCCCATGACGAGCTCCGCGCCCTCCTCCAGCAGGGCGACGAAGCGCGGGATCTCGTTGAAGTCGTACGTCAGGTCGGCGTCCGCCATGACGATGTAGCGGCCCCGCGCCGCGTTGAAGCCCGCCAGGTAGGCCGAGCCGTAGCCCCGCCGCGGCTCGTGCACCACGCGCGCGCCGGCGGCGCTCGCGAGCTCGGCGCTGCGGTCCTCGGACGCGTTGTCCGCGACCACGACCTCGCCCTGGAGCCCGTGCGCCTCCATGACGTCGAGCGCCACGCGCACGCAGTGCTCGATGTTGCCCTCCTCGTTGAGGCACGGGATGACGACGGACACGGCGATCTCGTCGGTGGCCGCGCCGGCTGCGGGCAGCGACGTGGATGTCTGGGCCAGGCTCATCGAGGGACACCGCGGGAAGGGCTGCCTGCCACAACGCGGAGACGCACGCGAAGTCGCGTGGATCGGCGCACAGGGTAGCCGACGGTCCGGCGACGGCCTCCCGGCTCGGCGGTGTGGCAGGCTGCCGCCGGCGTGCGGATCTGCATCCTCTACGACTGCCTCTTCCCCTACACCGTGGGCGGGGCCGAGCGCTGGTACCGGACGCTCGCCCAGCGCCTCGCCGCCGACGGCCACGAGGTGACGTACGTGACGCTGCGCCAGTGGGACCGCGGCGAGCGGGGAGAGGTCCCGGGCGTGCGCGTGGTCGCCGCCGGCCCGCGGATGGCGCTCTACCGCGGCGCGGGTCAGCGACGGATCCTGCCGCCGCTCGTGTTCGGGGCGGGCGTGCTGTGGCACCTGCTGCGCCACGGCCGCGAGTACGACGTCGTCCACACGGCGTCGTTCCCCTACTTCTCGCTGCTCGCGGCCGGCCTCGTGCGGCGCGTCCGCGGCTTCCGGCTCGTGGTCGACTGGTTCGAGCTCTGGTCGCGCCGCTACTGGCGCGACTACCTCGGCGGGCTCGGCGGCCGCGTCGGCTGGGCGGTGCAGGCGGCGTGCCTGCGCGTCCCCCAGCGCGCGTTCTGCTTCGCCCGTCTGACCGCCGCCCGCCTGCGCGCCGAGGGCGTGCGCGGACCCGTCACGGCGCTCGAGGGCATGTACACCGGCCCGCTCACCGGTCCCGCGCCGCTGCCCGCGGAGCCCGTGGTGGTGTTCGCCGGGCGCCACATCCCGGAGAAGCGGGCGCCCGCGGTCGTTCGCGCCGTCGGCCACGCGCGCGAGCGGCTGCCCGAGCTGCGCGGGCTGGTGCTCGGGGACGGTCCGGAGCGAGCGGCCGTGCTCGCCGCGATCGAGGCCGGCGCGCTGCAGGACGTCGTCGAGGCGCCGGGCTTCGTTCCCACCGAGGACGTCGAGACCGCGCTCGCGCGGGCGCTCTGCCTCCTGCTCCCGTCCTCGCGCGAGGGCTACGGGCTCGTGGTCGTCGAGGCGTCCGCGGCGGGAACGCCGAGCATCGTCGTGCGCGGCGAGGACAACGCCGCCACCGAGCTCGTCGAGGACGGCGTCAACGGGTTCGTGGCGCCGAGCGCCGATCCGGCCGCGCTCGCCGACGCGATCGTGCGCGTCCACGCGGCCGGCGGCGCCCTGCGGGCCTCCACGGCGGAGTGGTTCGCCGCGAACGCCGGGCGCCTCTCGCTCGGTTCCTCGCTCGCGCGCGTGGCGGCGAGCTACGCGGCGAGCGCGCGCTCGTAGGCCGCGAG
>DATMVH010000573.1:0-5467 GCA_035563395.1 Solirubrobacteraceae bacterium | reverse complement strand
GACCGGCGCGCCTGGCACCGCGCCCAGGCGACGCCCGGGCCGGACGAGCTCGTCGCCGCCGAGCTCGAGCGATCGGCCGGCCGCGCACTCGCGCGCGGAGGCAGCGCCGCCGCCGCAGCCTTCCTCGACACCGCGGCAAGGCTCACGCCAGATCCGACCACGCGCACACGGCGCCTGCTCGCGGCGGCACGGGCGAAGCGCGACGCCGGCGCGCTCGACGCCGCGGTGGAGCTGCTCGTCGCCGCCGGCGCGGGGCCGTCGACGCGCTGAGGGCGCGGCGATCGAGCACCTGCGAGGCGAGATCGCCTTCGATCAGCGCCGCGTCGGCGACGCGACGCGACTGCTTGACGGCGCGGCCCCTGGACCCGCTCGACCCCGAGCTCGCGCGCATGACGCACCTCGAGGCGCTCGGCGCGGCCATGTGGGCCGGGAGGGGACTGCCGGAAGCCGCGCGCGCCGGGCCGGCTGCGCCCGACCCGCCGAGCACGGCCGACGTCCTGCTCGACGTCTTCGCGATCCGCGCGACGGAGGGCTACGCAGCCGCGGTCCCGGCTCGGAGTGAGGTGTAACCGCACGGTTGCATCATGTGGCCATATGTGTAACCCTTCGGTGACGCAACCGTGTCCAGGAGGTTCCAGATGGTTCCCGACCAGATCCAGCGCGAGACCGTGATCAACGCCCCGGTCGAGCGCGTGTGGGCGCTGATCACCGAAGCCGAGCACCTCGGCCGCTGGTTCGGCGACGCCGGTGCCGAGATCGATCTGCGGCCCGGCGGCGCGGTGGTCCTGCGCTGGGCCGGCCACGGCGCCAGCCGCGGTCGCGTCGTCGCCGTCGAGCGGCCGACCCGGTTCTCCTACCGCTGGGCGCCGTTCGCCGACCCCGGGGGCGAGGAGCCGGTCGAGGGCAACTCGACGCTGGTCGAGTTCACGCTCCGGCCCGAGGGTGACGCCACGCGGCTGCGCGTGGTCGAGAGCGGGTTCGCCTCGCTCGCCGCCTCGGAGCAGCAGCGCGCCCGGAACGTCGACAGCAACACCAAGGGGTGGGAGCACGAGACGGGCGAGCTGCGCGAGTACGCGGAGAAGGTCGCCGTCTGATGAGCGCGCCGGCGGAGGGAGTGTTCGCCGCGCTGGCGGACCCGACCCGCTGGCGCGTGCTGAGCCTGCTCGCCGAGCGCGGCGACGGCACCGCGACATCGCTGGCCGCGGAGCTGCCCGTCAGCCGCGTGGCGGTCATCAAGCACCTCGCGATCCTCGACCGCGCCGGCCTCGTGGAGGGCCGCCGCCGGGGCCGCGAGGTCCGCTACACGGTCCGGACGGAGCCGCTCGGCGAAACCGCCCGCTGGATGGCCGGCATCGCGTCGCAGTGGGACGCCCGCCTGGCGGCGATCAAGCGCATGGCCGAGGACGGCGAGCGGCGCGCCCCCATGACTTTGGACCACCAGGAGGAGATCTCGCCATGAAGAGGCCCCCGATCGTGTCGCCGCAGGAGTGGCAGGCTGCCCGCGAGCACCTGCTCGTGGAGGAGAAGCGCTTGACGCGCGCCCGTGACGCGCTGGCCGCCAGACGCCGGCGGATGCCGTGGCAGGCGGTGGAGACGCCGTACGAGTTCGAGGGTCCCGAGGGGAAGGCAAGCCTCCTGGACCTGTTCGCGGGTCGCCGTCAGCTGATCGCCTACCGCGCCTTCTTCGAGCCCGGCGTGGACGGCTGGCCCGAGCGCGCCTGCCGCGGCTGCTCGATGGTGGCCGACCAGGTCGCCCACGTCGCGCACCTCAACGCGCGCGACACCACGCTCGTGTTCGCCTCGCGCGCGCCGCAGCCCGACATCGAGCGGCTGAAGGCGCGGATGGGCTGGGAAATGCCGTGGTACACGATCACGGACGGCTTCGACGCCGACTTCGGCGTCGACGAGTGGCACGGCACGAACGCGTTCATCCGCGACGGCGACCGGGTCTTCCGCACCTACTTCGTCAACGACCGCGGCGACGAGGCGATGGGCGGCACCTGGGCGTACCTCGACATCACCGCGCTGGGGCGCCAAGAGGCGTGGGAGGACTCGCCGGACGGCTACCCGCAGACGCCGCCGTACGAGTGGTGGAACTGGCACGACCAGTACGACGCGACCGGCGGCGACACCGGGTGATCGCCGCCGGTCGGCCGGACAGCTACGCCGCGGTCACCTCGAACGTCGTCGCCAGCTCCGCGGTCGAGTCCCCGCCGGCCCACACGTCGAACGTGGAGGCGTCGTTGACCCAGTCGCGCGCCGCCGCGTTCCAGTAGCGCAGCGCGTCCGGGCCGAGCGCGAACTGCACGGTCCGGGACTCCCCGGGGGCGAGGTGGATCCGCTCGAAGCCCTTGAGCTCGCGCACCGGGCGTGAGGCGGACCCGTGGCGCTGGTGGATGTACAGCTGGACCACCTCGTCGCCGGCGCGCTGTCCCGTGTTCGTCACGGTCACCGACACGGTGACGGTCTCGTCCGGCGCGATCGCGTCACGGTCGAGCGACAGATCCGCGTACGCGAAGCGCGTGTAGCCGAGGCCGTGGCCGAACGGGAAGAGGGGCGTGCTCTCCTCGTCCCAGTAGCGGCGTGCCTGGTTCTCGGGCTCGTGCGACCGCGTGTGGGAGTAGACGATCGGAACCTGTCCGACCGTGCGCGGCCAGGAGAACGGGAGCTTGCCGCCCGGTGCGGCGTCGCCGAACAGGAGGTTCGCGACCGCGGCGCCGCCCTGAGTGCCGGGGTACCAGATGTCGAGGATCGAATCGACGTGCTCCGCGGCCCAGCGCAGGTCGAGCGGCCTGCCGTTCATCACGAGCAGCACGACCGGCGTGCCGGTCTCCGCGACGGCCCGGAGCAGCTCGAGCTGGCGGCCGGGGAGCTCGAGCGACGACCGCGAGGCGGCTTCGCCGATCATGTGCTGCCACTCGCCGAGGACGAGCACGGCGACGCCGGCGGCTCGCGCGAGCTCGACCGCGCGCTCCAGCTCCGCCTCGTCGTCGAATCCCTCCGGGTCCTCCGGCGCGTTGCCGGGGAACATGTCGAACATCGACGCGAAGACCCGCTGGGCGGGGCGCACGCCGGGTGCGTACTCGACTCGTGCCACCTCGCCGGCCTTGTCCCGGATGCCCTGCAGCACGGTCACGGTCTCGCCGAGGTCGAAGTCGAAGCACCACGGCCCGAGGATGTCGCGCCGGGAGTCGGCGAGCGGGCCGATGACCGCGATCGATCCCGTCTTCGCGGCGTCGAGGGGGAGGAGGTCGCCCTCGTTGCGCAGCAGCACCGCGGACCGCTCGGCCGCGACGCGCGCCACCTCGCGATGCGCGGGGTCGGCGAGCACCTCGCGGGCGCGCTCCTCGTCGACGTAGGGCTCCTCGAACAGGCCCATGCGGAGCTTCGCCTCCAGCACGCGCCGCACGCTCGCGTCGAGCGTCTCCTCGCTCACCATGCCCTGCTCCACGGCCTCGGGCAGGCGGGCGTAGGCCGGGTCGCCGATCGCCATCTCCAGGTCGACGCCGGCGCTCACGCCGCGTGCGCCGGCGTCGGTGAGGTCGCGCGCGAAGCCGTGCGTCAGGAGGTTGCGCACCGCGTTGGCGTCGCTCACGACGAACCCCTCGAACCCGAGGGCGCCGCGCAGCACGTCGGTGAAGAGCCAGCGGTTGCCGCTCGCCGGGATCCCGTTGAGGTCCATGTAGGCGGTCATGACGTTGCCCGCGCCGGCCTCCAGCGCCGCCGCGAACGGCGGGATGTAGACGTTCCAGAACTCGGAGTCGGAGAGGTTCACCTCGTCGTAGTCGCGCCCGCCGACTGCGGCGCCGTAGCCCGCGAAGTGCTTGGGACCGGCGATCACGTGCTCGGGCGCGCCGATCCCCGCGCCCTGGAAGCCGCGCACCTGGGCGGCGGCGACGGCCGCGCCGAGGTACGGATCCTCGCCCGCGCCTTCGACGATCCGGCCCCAGCGGGGATCGCGCGCGATGTCGACCATGGGCGCGAAGGTCCAGTGCAGCCCGACGGCGCGGGCCTCGCGCGCGGCCACGGCCTGCCCGCGCGCGATCGTCTCGGGGTCCCACGACGCGGCCAGCGCGATCGGCACGGGCAGGATCGTGCGCAGCCCGTGGATGACGTCGTAGCCGAACAGCAGCGGGATGCCGAAGCGGCTGCCCTCGATCGCGCGCCGCTGCAGGCCGTTGATCTGCGCCGGGTCCGTCACGAACAGCAGCGATCCCGCCTCGCCGCGCCCGAGCGCCTCCTCGACCGTCGCCGCGCGCGACGTGACGCCGCCGACGCTCGGCTCGGCGTCCGACCCCTGCAGCGATCCGAAGTAGAAGTACTGGGTCAGCTGGCCGGCCTTCTCGGCGACCGTCATGCCGGCGATGAGCTCGTCGGCCCGCGAGCGGATCTCCGCATCGGTCATCCGTCCCGCTCCCGGTCCCTGCACATCGACCATGGCGTCCTCCCTCGGTGCAGGCCGGCGGATCGCCGGGCTGCGCATCATTCGTGTCCACCGCCGGTGGCGGCCCGCGGCACTATGGCAAGCGGCGCGGCCTCGCCGTCGCGCGACGCCTACTCGTCGGGCCGGCGTTGCCGTGCGTTGCGCCGGCGGAAGGCGGCGACGCGCTCGCGGCTCTGGCAGGTGACGGAGCAGAACCGGCGCCGGGCGCCCGGCGAGGCGTCGACGAAGACGTCCCCGCACCGGGCGGAGGCGCAGGTGCCGAGGCGCTCCGAGTCCTGTTCGGCGAGCTGATCGCGCATCGGTCGCGCTCGCCAGGCCCTCGACCGACTCGTCGTTCAGGCCGAGGTTCGGCACGGTCGAGCATCCCGGGGATGGACTCGCGCGCACCGCTGCGCACGGAGATTGAGCAATGGTCGCGAGTCGCCGAGCCGCCGCCCGGCCTGCGCCTCGAGCCGCTCCTCCCCTGAGGTCGTCCGGCGCGTGCGTCGAGGCGAGAGCCCTGCCGTTGCGTATCACGATCCGGGGCGAGGCGCCGCCCGCGTCCGCGCGAGGATCCGCGCGATCGCCACGTAGCCGCGATCGCGCGCATGCTGCAGCGCGGTGCGGCCGTCGCGGTCGGCGATCGTCGTGTCGGCGCCCGCGTCCACCAGCAGGCGGACGATCCGCCGGTGCGCCGGGCCGCCGTCGCCGAGCACGACCGCCTCGAGCAGCGCGGTCCAGCCGAGCCGGTTGACGTGGTCGATCGGGACGTCGGTCTCCAGCAGCGCGCGCACCATGCCGACGTGGCCGCGATCGGCGGCCGGGATCAGCGCCGTGCCGCCGAAGCGGTTGGTGACGCGCGGGTCCGGGCGCGCGCGGAGGACCTCGCGCAGCAGGGCCACGTTGCCGTTCTCGCCGCAGAGCAGCAGCGGGTTGTTGCGGTCCTCGTCCTGAAGGTCGACGTCGGCGCCGGCGTCGACGAGCGCGCGCACGACCGCGACGTGCTCCTCCATCGCCGCGGCGGTCACGGCCGTGCGGCCGGAC
>DATMVH010000572.1:0-9665 GCA_035563395.1 Solirubrobacteraceae bacterium | reverse complement strand
CGCGAGCTCGACCGGCACCTCCTCGACGCGGTTGGGCAGGTCGTCGAGCGGCACCCAGCGGATGGCGTCGCCCACCCCGCCCGCGCGCGCGAGGAGCCCGGCGAGCGTCGACTGCGGGAACACTGGATACGCGGTGACCTTCTGCTCGCGCAGGTCGATCGTCGTCTCGGTGAGCTGCGTCTGGTCGAGCGTGCGCAGCGTGTGCGTGACCCCGGGCATGATGGCCACGAGGACGTTGCGAACGCCGCGCCCGATCCGGTCCTCGACCGGCACCTCGCCCTGCTGGCGCGGCGGGTCGAACAGCTTCTGGACGATCTGGTTCTTGAGCTCGCCGAACAGCGCCTTCGTCGCCGACGTGGCGCCGTCCGGGTCGAGCTCGAGCACCTCGATGTCCACCGCGCCCTCGCGGTGCAGGCGCTCGCACACCTGGTCCATCTCCTCCGCGCCGAAGAGGAAGTTCGTCATCTCGAGCCGGCGCAGGCTGTCGTAGACCTCCTTCCAGCGCACGCGCATGGTCGCCTGGAACGACGGCGCGAGCCCGAGGAACTCGAGCGCGAAGCTGACCACGGCCGGCGCGTTGCCCACGGACAGCGCCGCCATCAGCGTCTGCGCCTCCACGCCGGTCGCGGCCACGGCGAACGCGGCGCGGTTCGTGCCGACGAGGGAGGGCGAGTGGCCCTGGTAGGCGGTGACGGTCCCGTTCCCGTCACCGCCCGGGTGCACCACCTCGAGGGAGGCGGTGCCCCCGTGCAGCGGCGCGGGCACGAGCCGCTTGACGGGACGGCCGAACCCGTCCTCGATCTCCTCGCGCAGGCGCTCGAGCGTCTCCGGCTGCACCGGGAGCTCCACGTCGAGCGACAGCACCGCGCGCGTGGCCTCGCGGTCCGAGGCGCCGGAGGAGACCGGCGGCAGGAACGCCGTGGCCTGGAAGGCCGGCTCGCCGCGCTCGTCGCGGGCGAGCTCGGGGATCGCCGGCAGGTAGTAGTGCGTCGCCGGGTCGAGGTGGTCGGGCAGCGCGATGACGCCGTCGGCCATCGCGAACGGCGGGGCGTGGAGCAGCATCAGCGCGGGGCCCGCAGGACCAGGTTCTCGCCGCTCCCGCCGGTCTCCGGCACGTCGACGACGTCGCCGTCCATCGTGGTGAGCGACAGGCTGTAGCGGAACGCGTTGAGCTGCGGGCTGACCCGCGGCACGAGCCAGACCGGCTCCGCCGCCGGGTCGTCGAGGAACATCTCGTGCGAGATCTCCCAGTTCCGGCTCTCGTCCGTGTACGTGAGCCGGAGGATCGCGTCGGAGAACCGGTCCCCGAGCCCGAGGCGGTTCAGCCCGCGGATGCGCACCGCCTGCACGGGCAGGAGCGGCAGCTCGCCGTCGCCCTCCGCGTCGACCCACGGGCTCTGCTCGAGCTGGTCGGCGCCCTGCACGGAGTAGCGGTAGCGGAACCGCTGGTTGCCGGCGTCGGCCTGCGCGAGCACGTTCGAGCCGCTCCACTCGCCGTCCTCGTCGAGCAGGATGGTGGCGTCGCTCTCGAAGCCGGTCGCCTCGTCGGCGTGCTCGACGTGGACGAGGACCTGCTCGAGCCCGGGGATGCCGGGCCGCACGCGGGCGCCGACCCGCAGCTTGTCCGGCCACGCCGAGGGCACGTCGACGCGGAAGACCTCGCCCGGGCGGGCGTAGGCGTTGATCTCCTCGCCGGTGATGGGCGCGCCGTCCTCGCGCAGGTACGTCGGCACGATCCGCACCGGCCCGTTGATGTGGCCCGAGATCCGGTGCGCGATCTCGCGGCCGGCCGCGGCGTCCTCCCCGCGCAGGACGATCCGGTTCGCGACGTGGTCGCGCTCGCCCGCCTTGCCGTACTCGTAGTCGAGCTGGACGGCGGTGATCTTCCCGGAGCCCTTGAGGCCGAAGTCGTCGCCGAACGGCCGCGCCTCCAGCGCCAGCTTGCCGATCTCCGGCACCTCGACGTGGATCGGGCCGTTCGTCGTGCCCTTGGCGATCTCGACGGGGTCGCGCTGGCCCTTGACGTAGGCGCGCGCGACGTACTCCAGCATGCCCTTGTCGCCGCGGTTGCGGCGCCACCGCAGCGTCGTCTGCGGCGTGGCCTTGTCGAGCGAGACCTCCTTGACCTTCTCGTCCTCGAACGGCGCCGCGGGATAGATCACGGCGATGTCGACCTTGGAGATGCCCGGGTCGCCGTCCCACGGCGCGTTGACCGTGACCGGCGCCTCCACCGTGGCCACGACCGGGTTGGCGAGATCGACGAGCGTGACCAGGCGCTTGCGCTCCTCGCCGGTGATCCCGCCGAGGAACTCGGTGAGCGTGGCCTGCGGGTTGACCTTCCACTCGACGACGTCGCGCTGCGAGAGGCGCAGCTCGGCGAACGCGCGGATGTCCTCGGTGACCTTCTGGTGCAGCCCGTTGCGCCGCTCCTCCTCCGTCATGCCGCGGATCCGGCTCATCATGATCTGCTTCACGCGCTCGGAGATGAGATTGAGCGCCATCTCGCGCAGCTGGGCGACGTGCTCGTCGCTGACCTTCGCCGTGCCCTTCTGGATGTCGATGTGGATGAGCCCCTCCTGCTGAAGCCGCTCCGTGACCTCCTTGACGTCGATCCGCTCGACGTCTGCGTCCTCGCAGCCCTGATCCACGCTCTCGATCACCCGCTCCGCCTTGCGCTCGATCTCGAGGTGCTCGTGCGAGCCGGCCCAGACGTGGATGTCGAGGCTGGGCAGCATCACCTGGAACTTGAGCTCGTAGCGGACGCCGATGGCCGTGGCGTCCTGCTCGAGGCCGCGGTACCAGATCTCCGCGGCGTCGCCGCCGAGGCGGAGCGCGAAGGCGGAGTTGTTCGTCCCCATGAGGCTCGGCGGCCCGCCGGCGGACGACCACTCGACGAAGTCGCCGTCCTTCTCGACGAGCAGCGTGACGTTGCCGTCCAGGTACTGGATGGAGCCGAAGCGGATCGGCCCGACCGCCTGCACGGCCGGCGCGACGGGCGCCGAGCCGGTCGCCCGGGCCATCCGGTCCGCGCGCTCGCGCTCCTCGCGCAGCAAGTCGGCCTGCCGCTGCTGCTGGACGCCGGAGGACACGAGCTGCTTGCGGATCTCGTCCTGGGTCTCCTCGGGGATGCTGAGGTCGACGTCGAAGTTGAGCAGCGCGCCGCCGAGGCCGCCGGGGCTCGGCGAGGAGCCGTTGAGCCGGTTGGCCCAGAACAGGCCGCGGAACACCGGCACCTCGCCGTCGATACGGAGCCGCGGGACGTTCGGGACGAGGTAGTAGAGGTTGATGTCCTCCGTGTCCGGGAACACCTCGGCGTCCGGGTGGCTGAGGACGGAAGGAAAGGTGATGGTCATGTCGCTCCTCGATCAGGCCGTGTAGACGCTCAAGCCGTTGCCGGTCTCCTCGTGCCACTCGCTCCACGGGTCGGAGCTGGCGGCGCGCAGCAGCCGGCGGCGCCATTCGAACTTCGAGCGCCCGGTGGCGCGGTCGGCGAGGAAGTCCGCGACGGTCCGCGACAGCAGCACGTGCGACTCCGGGCGGTCGCGCGTGAGGCGCGCCTCCTCCACCTCGCCGGAGCCGGGGCGCCGGATCTCCACCTCGATGCGGACGACGTCGGCGAGCGCCGCCTGCTCCTCGGGCTTCAGCCGGTCGAAGAACTGCAGCGGCGGGCAGTCGACGGCGACCTTCCAGCCGCGGACCCCCGAGGTGGCGGCGTCGAACAGCTCGCTGAGGACGAGCTGCTCGGAGAGCACGGGGCGCGCGTCGGTCAGCTCGAGGTCCCACGCGTTCCACGCCGCCTCGACCGGATCGGTGCCCAGCGCGATCGTCGTCTCGGCCCCCGGCTCCAGCGTGAGCTGCGCGAGCGCCGGCTCCGCCTTCGCGGGGAACGCCTGGTAGACGCTGCCCGTCACCGGTGAGCGCTGCAGCGCCGTGGCCTGCACGCCGCCGATCGTCACGGGGCGCGGCGTCGGGTTGCGCACGCTGAAGCCCGTCAGGGCCGGCTCGACGGCCGGCATCGCGCCGGGCCCGTCGCCGTTCGCGGACGCCTCGGCGGGCGCCGGCGCCGGCGGCGACGAGACGAGCTCGACGGGGAGCACGAGCGACGCCAGCTTGCGCAGCGAGAGCAGCACGGGCACGCGGACGCGCCGCGGATCCGCTTCCGGTTCGTCGAGGACGAACTCGACCTCCCCGCCGATGCCCTCGTTCTTGAGCCGCGTGTGGATGAGGTCGATGAACTCGGCGTTGCCCTCGTAGGTGACGCTGAAGCCGCCCGCCGGGTCGATCGTCTCGCGGTCGCCGGCCGTCGTCCCCGCGAACAGCTCGCCGAGCCCGGCCAGGGTGTCGTCGGCCACGAACCTCGCCGACCTGTAGCCGCCGATGGCGAGGTCCGCGTACTTGATCGTGTCCGTCGACTGGCGCCGGATGAACTCGCGCAGCTTCGCGAGCCGACCGGGGGCGAAGTACGGCCGCGCCTTGAGCGTCAGCCGCGTCGTGTAGGAGGCGGCGTCGAGGTCGTCCTCGAGCGGGCCGGAGTCGGTGCGCAGCAGGACGGCCTGGATGGAGGGCAGCCCGCGGTCCTCGTCGACGTGGAGGCGGTAGGCGTCCGGCAGGCAGTAGACCGTGTCGCGCAGCGGCGTCGGCTGGAACCAGCCGTGCTGGCTCGTCAGCCACCGCGTGCCGGCGAAGCTGCCGTTCACGCCGGCGTAGACCGGGGCGTTGCGGCCGCTGTCGGGGTAGTCGGCGATCCAGCGCCGCTCGATCCCGATCGTTCGCGGCCGGCTCGCGGCCCGCGCGGCGCGGGCGATCCTGATCCGCCGCAGGCGCTCGGCCTGCAAGGCCTGCCTGCGCTCCAGCAGGATCCGCTTGCGCTCGGCCAGCGGCGAGGCCTCGAACACCTCGAACTGCGGCTCGAAGACCTCGAGGACCTGCGGCTCCGGCATCGGCGCCGGGGCCGGCGGGACCCAGTCGAGCTCCATGGTGGCCACGAACTCGGCGCGCGCCGGCCCCTGCAGGTCGCGCACGATCTGCTCCTGCCGGTCCACGGGGACCTTGGCCTCCGCCTCGACCCGGAAGGCGGGCCCTGCCGGGTCGCTCGACGGCGTCACGAGCAGCGTCGCGAACTCCAGCCGCTGCGCCCGGCCTTCGCCGTACGCGAGCGCGAGGGACGTCATGCGGACGTCGAACGGCACCGCGCCGGCGACCCGCTGGCTCCGGTCCTCCTCGAGCCCGACGGTGAGGAAGACCCCGGTGTCGCGGCGCTCGAAGCGCAGCTTGGGGCCGGCCAGGTACGGCCCCTGCTCCTCGACGACGCGGAGGTACGGACGGCAGCGCGGCTCCGCGACGCCCTGCACGGGGTAGGAGCGCCCGTCGGCCACGGGCGGGTCGGGCGCGACGGTCGTCGTCGTCTCCGCGGCCGGCTGGTGCCCGAGGACCTTGATGATCGGATCGATGTCGCGGTCGAGGACCAGCCGGGAGCCGATCGCGTCGGCGCTGAGGGCGACGCGGCGGAAGTCGGCCGTGGCGAGGCGCAGGGCCGGGGCCCCGTCCACCGGGATGGGAGGCATGTCCGCTCCTCCTCAGACCAGCGTCTCGAGCAGCAGCGGGCCGGTGCGCGTCAGCGGCGTGCCGTTGCCGTTGATCTCGACCGGGTCCGAGCCGTCGCGGGGCACCAGCATCGCGGCGTACTCGTAGGTGCGGGCGCGCGGCGAGAACCCGAACATCTCGACCGACGCCATCGGCTCGCCCTGGTTGAGCCGCAGCTCCTCGACCTTCTCGTAGCCGTGGTCGTCGTCGCGGTAGGTGATCGTGACGTACACGGTGCGGTACTGGCTCCAGTCGAGCCCCTCGCCGTCGACCAGCACCGGCACGCGGTAGCGGCGTGCGGTGATGGAGGGCGGGTCGGCGTCCGCGCCGAGCGCCTGCCACGGCGTGTCGTCCTCGGACAGCCCGTCCTTGTACTGGACGGACCAGCTGTACTTCAGCTCGCGCGAGGCGCCCTCGGTGAGCGTGCGGACGTACTCCCAGCTCCCCGTCGAGGTGAACACGTTCCGCGTCTCCTCCGGCTCCTGGCCCGGGCGCTCGTAGCGGACCTTGAGCGTGACGTGCTCGACGGTCTGCGGGTCGAGCGAGACGTCGAAGGTCTTGCGCAGGCGGCCGACGAGCGGGTCGTGCACGACGAGCGTGCCACGCTCGTCCGACGCGGGCTTCGCGGTCACCTCCTCGCCGCTGTGGAAGACGTAGCGGACGGTGTACCGGTAGCCGTTGCTCGTCTGGCCGTGCTTGCTCGTCGTCCAGCGGTCCTCGAGCTTCTCCGGGTTGAGCTCGATCGTGCCCTTCGCGTCCGGGTGGCTCTGCGCCGCCTCGTAGACGAGGTCGACGTAGACCTTCTGGATCTCCTGCCAGTTGATGTCGCCGGCCTGGACCTCGACGTTCACGTAGCCGAGCCGGTCGTAGGAGAACGTGAGGGCGCGCTCGGAGATGTCGCGCAGCTCGATCGGCGACGGCGTCTGACTCGTCCCGATGTAGTTGACCTGGGCCTTGGCGTCGTACTTGTCGATCAGCCGGCCCTGCTCGTCGCGGGCGAGCCGCGTGCGGAAGGTGAACGTCTCGTCGCCCTTCTTGAAGACGAACGGCTCCGTCTTCTCGATCCAGTCGCCGACGAGGTGGTCGTACTGCTTGTACGAGAGCGTCGTGGTGATGTTCGCGATCTTGTCGCCGGCGAAGTCGGCGTTCGTGTAGATCGGGACGGAGAGGACGCGCACCTCGGGGCTCCCGACGTCCACCACGCGCACGAGCTTGTCGCGCTGCTGGGGCGTCATGGCGGCGAGGACGGAGACCTGCGGGTGGACCTCGAAGGTGTGGTTGGACTCGTAGTTGAGGACGAAGTCGATGTCGACCGTGTTCTTGTCCTCGAACTTGTTGAGCCACAGGCGGCTGCCGGGGATGCCGTCGCGCGTGTGGGTGAAGGTCTTGCCGAGGTCCTCGTCCTTGAGCCCCGTCGCCGTGACCTGGCGGAAGCAGATCTCGACGATCTTCTGCGTCACGAGGCCGAGCACCGTGGACTGCAGCTGCTTCTTGAGCTCCGCCGAGTCCGGGTCGCTGTTCGGGATGCCGTAGTCCTTCCAGTCGATCGTGATCATGCGCTTGTCGACGAGCTCCTTGGTGAGCTCGCTCACCTGCGGATAGCTCCAGGTGGCGTTGCCCACCCGCTCGTAGACCTGCTGGCGGTTGCGGAGCTCCGTGTAGATCGGGCCGCCGTCCGCGTGGATCTCGACGTGCAGCGCCGGCGTCCGCGCGACGCCGGTGAGGTCGTAGCGGATGTTGGCCTGCAGGGGGATGTCGAGCCGCGAGCCGGAGGTCGTGGCGCCGTTCGGGCTCGCGGGATGGAGCGCGTCCCACATCAGCTGGGCGCCCTCCGTGCCGAAGTTCGCCCACAGCGCGGACACCATCGTCCCGCGCAGCTGCGGCGAGCGCTCCTCGCTCGAGCTCCGCTTGAACGTCGGGCCCATCTGCTCGAGCATCTCCATCTTGACCGTGCCCTGGGTCCACGTGTTGGCGTAGCCCATGATCGGCTCGTCGGAGGTCGGCACGAGCCGGAAGAGCTTGTTGTACTGGCTCGGGCGCTGGCGCTCCTCGCGCAGCAGCTGCACCAGGTACAGGCGGATCCTCTCCCACTCCTCGGGGCTGACCGAGAGGTCGCACGTCAGCATCAGCGAGCCGAGCTGGGTCTCCACCGGCTGCCCCTCGGGGGCGCTGGCGTAGGCGATCTCGATGTTGCGCGAGAACAGCGTGTAGGAGAAGAGCGGGAGCCCCGTCTTGTTGTCCACCGCGATCCGCGGCCGGTCCGCGAGAAGGTGGAACTGGTGCGGGTCGAGGGCGTTCCGGTACACCTCGACGTAGGGGACGCCGGGAACCCGGAAGGAGTTGAAGACCGTCAGCATCGCGTGGCTCCTTGCCTACAGCTGCACGTAGAGGGTGGTCTCGGAAGGCGAGAGGGACGTCGTCGTCCGCGCCGGCGGCTGGCCGCGGCGCAGCGCCTCGATGGCGACGGCGACGGCCGCGTCGCGGCGGGCGCCGGGCACGACGGTGGCGGCCGATGTGCGGGTCCCGCGGAGCATCACCGTGGAGGTGGGCAGCGCGGGGTTCGTGAGGTCGGTGCCGAGCAGCACCTTGATGCCGAGCAGCCCGTCGAGGGTGAAGATCGAGGGGTCCTCGAGCAGCTCGACCTCGACGACGCGGAGCCCGGCGTCCGTCAGGCTGACGAACGGCTCCGTGACGGTGAAGTGCTGCAGGGGCGCGGTGCGGGCGTCGCCCGAGGTCATGACGAAGCGCGTCGCGGCGTCCCATTCGCGGACGTCGCCGTCGCGCAGGACGACGGAGAAGACGTCGCGTGGGGCGTCCGGCTTCAGTCGCAGCGTCGCCGTCTCGCGCTCGCCGTCGGCGTGCGTGTAGGTCGTGTCGACGACCGCCTCCTTGACGAGGTTGTAGGGGTCGACGAGCTGCGGCGTCATCCGGAAGATCGCGTCCGTGGGCTCGTTGACCACGATCTGCGTGTCCGTGACGCCCTCGCGCTCGATGACGCTCGAGTCGTTGCGGAAGAACGTCTCCTGGCGCAGGAAGTAGCCGGGCGCCGCCGGGTCCTCCGGCAGCACGTAGACCTTCTCGCGCGCGCTGTTGCGGTCGAGGATGAGGTTGCGCCCCTCGCCCTCGCGCGACGGCGCGACGCGCACCTGCACCTGCTCGACGAGCTGGTCGTCGAAGCGCAGCCGGCCGGGGACGACCTCGACGGGGAGCAGCGGCGAGTGCAGGTCGAGGTCGACGGTGAGCGAGCGCGCGAGCACGCCCTCGAACCTCTTGGACCGCAGCTCGCGGCCGGCCGACCCGACGACGCGGTCGGGGTCGTAGGTGAAGGTGACGTGGTAGCTGTAGTCCTGCCGCCCGTCCTCGTCGGCGAAGAACTGCACCTGCCCGGACGGCTGGTCCTTGGTGAGCCGGATGTCGGGCGCGTGCAGCGGCCCGGTGCCGGTCGCGTTGCGCCCGTACTCGATCTGCACCACCGCGCTGAGGACGTGGTGGGCGTCGAAGTCGAAGCCCGCCTGGGCCTTGATCGTCAGCAGCTTGAACGGGCCCTGGCCGAGCGCGACGCGCGTCACCTGCTCGTCCGCGTCGAAGTCCGGCCCGATCTCGTCGCGGGACAGCGGCCCGTTCGGGTTGATGTGCTTGCGCTCGACCTCGGTGCGGTTGAAGGTGAACTTCCGCTTGATCTGCTGGGAGGCCTCGATCGTCTGCAGGCTGAAGCCGACGAGCGGGCCGTCGGTCTCGGGAATGTGGAGGCCGCTCGCGTTGGACTGCTGCTGGGCCCCGACGGTGATCGCGAGCGGCTTGGCCTCGGCCTGCTCGGCGGGAACGGTCTGGGTGACCGGCGCGCCGGCCTTCGTGCCCTCGACGACGACGAGGTACTCGATCACCGTGCCGCTCGGCTGGCCGGGGATGTCGCCGGAGAACGAGATCTCGGTGGCCGCCGGCGTGCCGGGGGTCCCGGGCGTGGTCGGGGTGCCGGGGGCGGTCGGGGTGCCGGGGGTCGTGGGCGTGCCCGGGGTGGTCGGCGTGCCCGGGGTGGTCGGCGTGCCCGGCGTTCAGCTGCCCGGGGTCGCGGGCGTGCCGGG
>DATMVH010000571.1:0-3641 GCA_035563395.1 Solirubrobacteraceae bacterium | reverse complement strand
CGCGGGCGTGCCCGGCGTCCCCGGCGTCCCCGGCGTGCCGGGAGTCGCCGGCGTGCCCGGCGTGCCCGGGGTGGTCGGCGTGCCCGGCGTTCCGCTGCCCGGGGTCGCGGGCGTGCCCGGCGTCCCCGGCGTCCCCGGCGTGCCGGGAGTCGCCGGCGTGCCCGGCGTGGTCGGCGTCGTGGGGGTGCCGGGCGTCCCGGACGCCCCGCCACCCGGCGTCCCGGGGGTTCCGGGCGTGCCCGGCGTCGCCCCCGCCCGCGTCAGCACGAGCTCGGTGAACTGCGCCGCGCCGCGGGTGCGGTGGCGCACCACCGCGCGCGTCACGTTCACGCCCGCCGCCGGCTTGACCGCCACCTTCACCGGGATCGCCGCGCCCGGACCGGCGGCGCCGACCGGCGTGTGCGTGACCTGCAGGTCCGTCCCCGCCGTGATCGCCTTCGGCTGGTTCCCGCCCCCGCCGACGGACAGGATCGGCCGCGTGCCCGACGCGCCCTCGAGCGCCTGCGTCGCGCTGTCGGGCAGCGCGCGGTAGGAGGGCGCCGGCATCGGCATCGTCTGGAACAGCGTCGAGCTCATCAGCTCGCGCACCAGCTTCAGGACGCCGCCCTCGGCGGTGAGCGGATTGCTCCGGCTCGTGTCGCCCGTGTAGTCGATCTCCTTGACGGTGATGGAGCCGCTGTTGATCAGCTCCTGCGTCATGAGGTCGAGGTCCGCCTTCGCCACCAGCGCGTTGATGCCGACGCGCCGGCGGCAGTAGTCGAACGTCTCCTTGAAGTCGATCTCGACCTCGAGGTTGTAGGCGGGCCGCAGCGCCAGGTACTCGAGCTTGTAGGCGACCACCGCCTGCGGGTCGCCCTTCCGCAGCACCGTCTCGTAGAGGAGGTTCGCCGCCTTGCCGCCGAGCCGCACGGAGAACGAGGCGTTCATGCGCCCGTACATCGCCGGCGTGGTCGTCCCCGCCACCGAGACCTCCATCCCGGGCGTCGCCCCGCCGCCCGCCAGGACGACGAGGCTCACGCTGCCGCCGACGAACGGCACCTGGGACAGCCGCACGTCGCGCCCGACCTCCGCGGCGAGCGCGGACTTCAGCGCCGCGTACTCCGCGTCGTCCGGCCCGAGCTCCGTCTCGAGCGTGAGGAACGCGCCGGCGTGGTCCTCGTCGAGCGAGAAGTCCGGGTCGTTCTCGACGTCCTCGGTGTAGACGACGAGGTTCAGCCCGCGGCCCCGGTCCGCGACGCGCGCCCGGCTCGACGGGAAGTAGTAGAACTGGTCGCGATCGCCGTAGTCGCGGGCGATCGTGTAGCCGAGGATCTGGTAGGTCGGGGCTTCGAGGGTCAGCACGCGCGCGTGCCTCCCCGGCGGGCGCTCGCGCGCCGGCTGCGGACGGTCATCGAGATTCCTCCGTTCGGGGGTGTCGGCCGGGCGGCGCCCGGCCGCGGCGGATCGGGGAGCGGCCGGGCGCTACGCGGTGGCGCGCTCGATCGCCGCCCAGGTGGCGGCGCCGACGATGCCGTCCACGACGAGGCCCTGCTGGCGCTGGAACTGCTCGACGGCGCGCTTGGTGGCCAGGTCGAAGCGGCCGGACGCACGCGGCGCGCCGGGGATGCCGAGCGCGGCGAGCGCGCGCTGGAGGCGCCGCACGTGCGCGCCCTTCGTACCGCGGGTCGCCGTCGGGCGTCCGACCTCGCCGATGTGCGCGGCGAAGGTGCGCAGCGCGCCCGGGCTCGCGGCCTCCTTGTGCCACGCCTCGCTCGCCACCGTGTTGGCGAGCGGCAGGCCCTTGGCGGTGCACCACGCGTCGAGCCGGTCGGCGCCGCCGTCGAGCGCGTTGATGTCGAGCGCGTGGTCGGGCCGGCCCTTGCGGATGTGCGGCGCGGTCGGCGACGGGAAGGCGGCGATCGGGCTGCCGTGGCGCTTGTAGTGGTTGTAGCGCGCCCACTGCTCGGTCATCGTGCGGCGGCCGTCCGTCAGCACGAAGCGGACGCCGTCGTTGCGGGCGGCGGACAGCACGGCGTACCACTCGTCGGAGACGCGGTTGCCATCGATCATCGGCATGGTGCGGAACCTCGGGGACGTGGAGAAGAGGAGTCCCCCGTAAGAGCGCCGCGGCGCGGCGCGTGATACCTCAGCGGCCGGCGACGAGGTCGCGCGGCGTGACGAGCCCGGTGTGGAGGGCCGTCCACGCGAGCTTCGCGCGCTTCTGGTTCTGCGGGAGGTGCTCGACGCCGAGCGCCTCGGCGGCGTTGCGCAGGTGCGTCTTGACCGCCTCGACGCTGAGCGAGAGCTCAGCGGCGATGGCCTTGTTCGTCGCCGGCAGGCCGTGGTCGCTGTCGGCGAGCGGGCGGCACAGCGCCACGAGCACGCGGTGCTGGGCGGGCGTGAGGCCGTGGGTGGCGGAGCCCTCCTCGGCGGCCTTGAGCGTCTCGTCCACCCGCGCGCCCTGCGGGTCGCGGAACTCGAGCACCACGCGCCCGCACGCGATCGCGTCGTGGTCGGCCAGCCGGCGGCGGCCGAGCACGCGCGTGCCGTTCACGAACGTGCCGTTGCGCGAGAGGCCGTCGTCGACGATCGTCCACGCGCCGGCCACGCGCTGCAGCAGCGCGTGCACGCGCGACACCTCGCGGTCCCAGCCGAGGCGGATCCCGCCGTCGGGCTCGCGGCCGATCGGCACCTCGGCGGCGCCGGGCGGGAGCGCCACGATCTGCTGGCGCCCCTCGCCGTCGCGGAAGAGGAGGAAGGGAGTGGCGGCGCGCTCGGCCTCGAGCCGCTCCTGCAGCTCGGCCACGGACTGGAGCTGGAGGCCGGGCACCGCCACGTCGAGCCGCATCCTACGGAGCGGCCGGGCCGGGCGACACCTCCCGGCCTCGTAGGAACGCGCGCTCCGCCGCCGCCTCCTGGTCGGCGGCCGCGACGAAGACGGCGAACGCGTCGCGGCGGTCGGCGACCTCCGCGGCGCACCACGCGTCGTAGGCCGCACCCGCGTACCGGCGCGCGCTGTCCCACACCTCGCGGAGCTCGTCCTTGCGGATCACGCGCGTGAGGTCCGGGGTCATCGCTCCTCCTTCAGGACGCCGTGCAGATGCGGGTCGCGGCGCAGCCGCGAGAGGCAGCGGCCGCGGGTCGGGCCGATGCTGCCGACGGGCATGCCGAGCCGCTCGCTGACCTGCTCGTAGCTCAGCGGCGGCTGGGCGACGAGCAGGCGCATGAGCGCGCGCTGCCGGCCCGGGAGGTCGTCGATCGCGCGGCGGAGCGCGGTCGCCCGCTCGTCCGCCGCGACCGCGTCGTGGACGTCGGCGGCGAGCACGTCCGCCGGCTCGACGAGGTCGCCGCCGGGGAGCTCCTGCGCCGAGCTCTCCACCACCCGCAGCGCCTCGCGGCGGGCGGTGGTGACGAGCCAGCCCGCGAGCGCGGCCGGCTCGCGCAGCGTGCCGATGCGTTCCACGAGGCGCAGCCACGTGCGCTGGACGACGTCCTCCTGGTCGGCGTCCGACAACCGGTGCCGGCGCGCGACCGCGCGGATCGGCGCGCTGAAGTGCACGACGAGGTGCGACCACGCGCGCTCGTCGCCGGCGGCCGCCGCGTGGACCAGCGCCGTCACGTCGTCGCCGCGACGGACGAGCGGCCGTGGAACGGCGTGCCCG
>DATMVH010000570.1:0-3144 GCA_035563395.1 Solirubrobacteraceae bacterium | reverse complement strand
ACGCCGGCGGTCCGTTCGCGCTCGCCGGCGAGCTCGACGACCCGGCGGAGCTGGTCGCCGCCGCCGGCGACCGCCCGGTGATCGCCCACGACGCCAAGGCGCTCGGCGAGGTGCCGGCCAACCTCGTGTTCGACACGGAGGTGGCGGCCTACCTGCTCGACCCGGCGCGGCGCGGCTACCCGCTCGACGAGATCACCGAGGAGCGCGGGATGGCCGTGGAGGCCGAGGACCCGCAGGCGGCGCGCGCCGTCCTCGTCCACGAGCTCGCCGGCCGCCAGCGCGAGCAGATCCGCGAGCGCGGCCTGGAGCACCTGCTGCGCGACATCGAGCTCCCGCTCGTCCACGTGCTGCGCGAGACGGAGAAGGCCGGCATCAAGCTCGACGTGCGCCGGCTGGAGGAGGTCGCCTCGCGCATCCGCGCCGACGCCGCCGGGCTGGAGCGCGAGATCTGGGACCTGGCGGGCGAGGAGTTCATGATCGGCTCGACGCAGCAGCTCGCCGAGGTGCTGTTCGTCAAGCTCGGCCTGTCGCGCAAGCGGCGCGGCAAGACGGGCTTCTCCACGGACGCGCGCGTGCTGCAGGCGATCCGCGACGAGCACCCGATCGTCGAGAAGGTCGAGCGCTGGCGCGAGCTCACGAAGCTCGCGCAGACCTACCTCGAGCAGCTGCCGGCCGCGATCGGGCCGGACGGGCGCCTGCACACCACCTTCCTGCAGACGAACACCACCACGGGTCGCCTGGCCTCGATCAACCCGAACCTCCAGAACATCCCGATCCGGTCCGAGACCGGCCGCGAGATCCGCGCCTGCTTCGTCGCCGACCCGGGCAACGTGCTGATCTCCGTGGACTACTCGCAGGTGGAGCTGCGCGTGCTTGCCCACATCGCCGGCGAGGACGTGCTCAAGGACATCTTCCTCCGCGGGGAGGACGTCCACACGGAGACGGCGGCCGCCGTGTTCGACACGCCGCCCGACCAGCTGACCGTGGCGATGCGCTCCAAGGCCAAGATGGTCAACTACGGGATCGTCTACGGGCTCTCGGCCTACGGCCTCGCGGACCGGCTGCGGATCCCGCAGGAGGAGGCGCAGGAGTTCATCGACCGCTACCTCGAGCGCTTCCCGAAGGTCGCGCAGTTCATGGCCGACGCCGTCGAGCAGGCGCAGGAGCACGGGTACGTGTCGACGCTCTTCGGCCGTCGCCGCCAGATCCCGGAGATCCGGGCGCGCAACTGGCAGACGCGCAAGCTCGGCGAGCGGCTCGCCGTCAACACGGTCATCCAGGGCACCGCCGCGGACATCATCAAGGTGGCGATGGTCAAGTGCCACGACGCGCTGGCCGCGGCCGGGCTGGAGACGCGCATGATCCTCCAGATCCACGACGAGCTGCTGTTCGAGGGACCCGCCGGGGAGGCCGAGCGCGCGACGAAGATCGTGTCGGGCGAGATGGTGCGCGCGGCGGACCTCGATCCGCCGCTGGTCGTGGACGCGGGCGTCGGGCCGAACTGGCTCGACGCCAAGTGAGCGGGCGTCAGCCCCGCGCGAGCTCGATCGCCGGGCAGCGGTTCATCACCGCGAGGAGCCCGGCGGCGCGGGCGCGCGCGACGGCGGCCTCGTCGATCACGCCGAGCTGGAGCCAGACGGCCCGCGCCCCGGCCGCGATCGCCTCGTCCACGTGCCCGCCCGCGGCCTCGGAGCGGCGGAAGACGTCGACGACCTCGACCGGCCGCGGGACGTCGGCGAGCGACGGATGGCACGGCCGGCCGAGCACCTCGCGGGCGTTCGGGTTGACCGGGATCACGTCGTAGCCGCGCGCGAGGAGGAAGCGCGCGACGTCGTGGGAGGGGCGGCCCGGGTCGGGTGAGCAGCCCACCACGGCCCACGTCTTCAGCTCGAGGATCGCCGCGACGTCGTCGTCCATGCCGGAGAGGATGACGGGTGCGCGTTGGACGACCGGTCGGGCGCGGCGCGACTAGGGTGTCGGTGTCATGGCCGTCGCCGAGGATCCGCCGGGCACCCGCACCACCCGCTTCTGGCACCCGTTCGCCGACATGGGCGCGGTGTCGCAGGCCGAGCTGCTGATCGAGCGCGGCGAGGGCGTCCACGTCTTCGACGCCGACGGGCGCCGGTACCTCGACGGCACGGCGAGCCTCTGGTACAGCAACCTCGGGTACGGCCGCCGCGAGGTCCACGAGGCGGTGGCGGCCCAGATGGCGAGGATCGAGGCGTACTCGACCTTCGGCGACTTCGCCAACCGGCCGTCCAACGCGCTGGCCGCACGGCTCGCCGGGCACGCCCCGATGGACGACGCGCGAGTCTTCTTCACCTCCGGCGGCGGCGACTCGATCGACACCGCGGCGAAGATCGCCCGCCGCCACTGGGTCCTGCGGGGGCAGCCCGAGCGCGTCCACCTGCTGTCGCGCACCAACGGCTACCACGGCACGCACGGCTACGGCACCGCGATCGGCGGCATCGAGGCGAACGTCGCGAACTGGGGCCCGCTCGTGCCGCAGGCGTCCGCCGTGCCGCACGACTCGCTCCACGCGCTCGAGCAGGAGATCCTGCGCGTCGGGCCGGAGCGCGTGGCCGCGTTCTTCTGCGAGCCCGTGATCGGCGCCGGCGGCGTGTACCCGCCCCCGGAGGGCTACGTCGAGGGCGTCGCCGACCTCTGCGCCGAGCACGGCATCCTGCTCGTCGTCGACTCGGTGATCTGCGCCTTCGGGCGGCTCGGGACGTGGTTCGGCGTGGAGCGCTGGCCGGACGTCCGGCCCGACCTGATCACGTTTGCGAAGGGCGTGACGAGCGGCTATCTCCCGCTGGGCGGCGTCGTCGTGAGCGGCGAGGTCGCCGCGCCGTACTTCGAGCGCCCCGGCGGGCCGATGCTCCGCCACGGGGCCACGTACGCCGGCCATCCGACCTGCTGCGCCGCGGCGCTCGCCGTCCTGGACATCTACGAGGCGGAGGACCTGATCCCGCGCGGCCGCGAGCTGGAGGGCCCGCTGCTCGCGGCGCTGCAGCCGCTGGCGGAGCATCCGGCGGTGGGGGAGGTCCGCGGCGGCGTCGGCCTGCTCGCGGCCGTCGGGCTGTCCGAGGCGGCGCTCGCCGCCGACCCGGCCGCGGTGGCGAAGCTCGCGGCGGGCGCGCGCGA
>DATMVH010000569.1:0-6277 GCA_035563395.1 Solirubrobacteraceae bacterium | reverse complement strand
GGGCGCGGCCGGCCGAGCGCTCCAGCTCCTCGGACCTGCTCGTCGGGGCCGGGCGTCGCCTGGGCGCGGTGCCATGCGCGGCGGTCGGGGTCGAGCCGCGGGTCCGTCGCCTGGCGAGCGCGGCGTGCAGCGCATGCCGTTCGCCCAGCGGGGCCGACCGGTAGGCGGCCGAGCGCGTGCACGGGTGCCCGAACCGCACCCGCGTCCTCATCTGCACGAGGCCGGCGTCGACGGCCGCCGTCGCGGCCTGCGGATCGATGCCCAGCTGCTCGGCCGCGCGCCACACGAGCAGCGGCTCGCCCACCGGGGTCGGCGGCGGCGAGCTGCAACAGCCGTCGGGTCGCCGCGGGCAGCGGCGCGAGCCGAAGCCGCTGGAACGCCTCCTCGACCCCTGATCGCATCAACGAGCCGGGAAGACCGAAGCCGCCCGCCGGCTCTGCCGCGCTCATGCCCTGCGGCAGCTCCGGCAAGGCGAGCGGGTTGCCGCCCGTCTCCGCGACGATCCGGTCCCGGACCTTCTCGTCGAGCCGGCCGGGGACGACCGTGGCCAGCAAGGCGCGCGCGTCCTCCTGGCCGAGCCCGGCGAGCCGCAGCTCGGGTACGCCGGCGAGCCGGCGCCCGTCGCTCGGCTCGCGCACGGCGAGCAGCCGGCGCGCCACGAACCCGAGCACGTCGGCCGAGGCCCCGTCCACCCATTGGACATCGTCGACGAGACACGACAGCGGCTGCTCCTCGGCCACCTCGGCCAGAGGCTGAGCGTCGCCAGGCCGACCGGGAAGCGGTCGGGGGCGTCCCCGGCCGCGGCCGCCGAGCGCGACCCGCAGCGCGTCCTGCTGCGGCGGCGGCAGGGCCTCCAGCCGGCCGAGCAGCGGCGCGCAGACCCGGTGCGGCCCCGCGAACGGCAGCTCCAGCTCCGATTCCACATGGAGGAGGCGCGGGGTGTGGTGGTTCCCGGATGAGGTGGCGCGCCTCGAGTCGCTCGACGCCGTGCGCGGTCTTCATAGGCAGCCGCGGAAGCGGGTAGACCGTCCGCGCGCGCCGGCACGCCGGAAACGGCGCCGACGACGCATCCTCGCTCGCTCGGGTCCGCGCTCGTCGCGGACCCGGCAGCCAGCGTCGCCAGGCAGGCCGCCGTGCCGCGCGTCACGCGCGTCGATCGCGGAACGCGGCGAGCACGGTGTCGCGCAGCTCGGCCGGAACCTCCTCCTCCTCGACGCGGCCGACGAGGGCGATGGTGATCCGCATCTGGTCGAGGTACCACTGGCAGCCTTCGCAGAGGGCGAGGTGCGCTTCGAAGATCGCGATGTGCTCGGGGGAAAGCGTTCCCTCGAGGTAGTCCGTGATGACCTCGACGACCTCCTGGCAGCGGATGAGCGTCCCGTCAGCCATCGATGTGCCTCTCGAGGGCGGAGCGGACGCGCGAGCGCGCGCGGTGCAGGAGGACGCGTTGGTCGGCCTCCGAGACACCGAGCGTCGCGCACACCTCCTCGGCGCGGTAGCCCTCCACGTCGCGCATGCGGATCACCGTCTGCTGGGTGAGCGGCAGGTCGGCGATGGCGCGCATGGCGACGCGGATCGTCTCGCGGTCCTGAGCGAGCTGGTCGGCCGGCTTCCAGCTGGCCGGGAAGGCGCGCCAGCCGCCGGGGTACTGCTCGTGCGGGCCGCGGAAGCGCTCGGGGTCGACCGCGGGCGCGTCGTCCGCGGGCGCCAGTGCTGGGGAGGGCACGCTGCGCGCTTCGCGCGTCCCGCGCGTTCTCGCCTGGTTGACGAGGATGGACAGGATCCACGTCTTGAGGGACGAGCGGCCCTCGAAGCGCTCGAGGCCCTCGATGACGCCGAGCCAGGTCTCCTGCACGACCTCCTCCGCCACGGCGCGATCCTTCACGTAGGTGCGGGCCACGGTGAGCATGGTGCCGTACAGGCCGGCCACGAGCCCTTGGAAGGCGGCCTCGTCCCCGGCCCGCAGGCGCTCGACCAGCGCGGCCTCGGCGGCGGCGGGATCGGGGCTCGCGAGGGCGACCTCGGCCATGACGCGCCGAACCTACCGGCGGGCCATGGCCGCCGTCCACTCGTTCATGCAGCGGTCACCAGCACGAGCACCCGGCCGTCGTGCACGGCGGCGACGTCGGCCGCGACGGCGTCGGCGTCGAGCCCGGCCTCGGCCAGCCGCTTGGCGAGCTCGCGGTGCGACGCGACGTGGACGCGCCGCACGCCGTTCTCGTACGTGGCGATCTCGTCGCGGTCGATGTCGCCGAAGCTGCCGCGCCGCTCCTCGCCGGTGCCGCGCCCGAAGCCGCCCATGGCGTCGGCGGTCGAGCCGGTCATGCCGGCGTAGCCACCGACCGTCACCGCCTCGCCGGCGTACGCGCCGACGCGCTCCACGCGATGGTCCTGCGCCATCCGGCCGCTGATGACGCTGATGCGCGTGCCGGCCATCCCGTCCGCGAGCATCTGCCGGACCGCGACGGCGGCCTCCGCATCCGTGGCGTAGGACGAGCACGTGGTCTGCATGGCGGATCCCTTCGGTTTCGGGTGGCGCCGCAGCAGCGCGAGGCCCGCGGCGGGGAAGAGCAGGACGGACAGCAGGCCGGCGCCGACCAGCGCGGCGCCCTCGCCGGCCCCGATCAGCTCGAGCTCGCGGCCGATCGCCGTGGCCGCGACGAGGAACGGCAGCGACGTCGCCTGCATCAGCCCGGCCACGAGCACCTCGCGGCGATCGAGCAGGTCTCGGTACGACAGCGCGGGAATGCCCCGCACCACCAGCAGCGCCGCGAGGAACAGGGGCATCATGGCCAGCGCCGAGGCGCTGCCGGTGAGCGCGTCGAGGTCGAACCGGATCCCGCTCGTCACGAAGAAGATCGGGATGAAGACGCCGAAGCCGATCGCGTCCAGCTTGCGCCGGAAGTCCGGGTGGGTCATCGCCCGGTCCGGATCGGCGGCGGAGAGCATCGCGCCGGCCGCGAACGTGCCGAGGATCACCTCGAGCCCGAGTTGCTGCGCGGCGGCCGCGAAGCCCACGAGGAGGACGAGCGCGCCGCGGACGCGGATCTGCGCGGTCGTGTCCTGGAGACGGAGCAGGTCGGCCCGGATGCGCAGCGAGCGCTGCGCCCCGCGCACGGCGGCCAGCACGACGAGGGCGAGGCCGAACAGCGCGCCGATGAGCACGAGCGTCGCCCCGGGGCCGCCCTCGCCGGCGAAGAACAGCGACAGCAGGATGATGGCGGCGAAGTCGGCGATCGAGCCCCCGGCGATCACGAGTTGGCCGAGCGCCGACTCGACGCGGCCGGAGTCCTTCAAGACGGGGATGAGCACGCCGAGCGAGGTCGACCCCAGCGCGATCGCCACGAGCAGCGGCGTGTCCACCAGGCCGCCCGCGCCGAGCGCGAGCGAGACGGCGACGGCGATGGCGAGCGAGAGCGCGTAGCCGCTGCCGGCGAGTCGCAGCACCGGTCCGCGCAGCCTCTCGAGGTCGACCTCCAGCCCGCCGAGGAAGAGCAGGAACGCCAGCCCGAGCGTGGCGAGCACGTCGGTCGTCTGGTCGATCTCGACCCAGCCGAGCACGGAGGGGCCGACGACGATGCCGGCGACGATCTCGAGCACGACGGCGGGGACGCGCAGGCCGGGCGCCAGACCGAGCAGGAAGGGCGCCGCGAAGGCCACGAGGACCACGATGAGGAGCGCGTCGAGCGAAGGCATGGCCTGCAGTCGCCCGACCGCGGCGAGCGTTACGGGGGCGACGCGCTCCTTCCCGAGCAACCCCGGCGGCGGGTGTGCGACCGATGTCGCGTGACCCTCCTCGCGCCCAAGCAGGAGGAGCTCTGCGCCACCTGGCGCTGGGACTTCCCGGAGCTCGGCGCCGTCTACATCAACTGCACGCTCAAGCGATCGCCGGAGGTCTCGAACACCCAGGGGCTCGCCGACCGCTCGATCGCGATCATGGAGCGCAGCGGCGTCGCCGTCGAGCAGTTCCGCGCCGTCGACCACGCCATCGCCACCGGCGTGTACCCGGACATGACGGAGCACGGCTGGGAGCGCGACGACCGGCCGGCGATCTTGGAGCGCGTGATCGCGGCCGACATCCTCGTGCTGCTCGCGCCGATCCGGCCCGGCGAGAAGTCGTCGGTGTGCACGGAGGTGACAGAGCGGCTGTACGGCAAGAGCCACCTCCTCGACGAGCAGGGCCAGTACGCCTCGCGGCCGCGCCGCCGGGTGTCTGGTGACCGCTACACGATCCCGCCGCAGGCCGACACCGGCTGGATCGGCGAGGCGGGACCGGGTCCGAGCTACCTCGACGAGGGGTCGGGCGGACCCGACAACGACTTCACGAACCGCAACACGACCTTCATGACGTGGAACCTGCTCCACGCGGCGCGCATGCTCGAGGACCGCGGCCCCGGGCACGGCAACCAGCGCTCGGAGTGGGACGCGGGCTGCCGCTTCGACTATCTATCCCAACCCCGAGCACCGATGACGGCGGCGGCGCCGGCCCGGCGGGACGATCCCGCGTTCCCGGGAAAGCGCATGCTGGGCGTGGCGACCGCTTCGCCACGGCGCACGTCGCGTTCTGGATATGGACGGCGCTGTACGTGATCACGCCGGTGCTCGTTCCGCTGACGTGGTGGCGCAAATCGCGCGACCGACCCCGGGACGCCTGAGCGGGGCGAGCCGCCGCTGCCCGGCGTTGTGCACCCGCTGCTGCTCACGGTCGGCGGCGCGCAGCCGGCGGTCGCGCTGGTCCTCCTGCTTGTCGCCGTCGGCGATGATCCAGCACTGGCCGTGGCGCTGACGCCGCTGACGGCGCAGACGCTCGGCGGCTGGCTCGCGCTTCCACCTGGAACGCGCTCGCCTACCTCATGGTGGCGCGGATCGCGTGTCTCTTCGTCTCGCTGCTCGCGCTCGAGTGCACATGCTCGGCCGTACGCGGACGGACCTCAGCCGCGCTCGGGTTGCCCCGAGTCCTCGTCGCCGTCGAAGGCCCGCAGCAGCCCGTTCGGGCGCAGGACGCGGAACGCCTCGGCGAGCGCGCGCGTCCGGCACCGGCACGCCTAGGTCCGGATGTCCGTCATGCCGCTGTCCAGTCTGCCTCCGGGGCAGCCGACTCGTCAAGGGACGCTCCCGCTCAGGCTCAGAGGCTTCGTGCGGACCGCGATCGTGGAGCACGCCGCGCGGAGCCTTCGCGCGAGCGCCCGCCGGAACGGGCGCAATCCAGACGAGCCAGTGCTGGCTCGGCCTCGCCGGCGTCGTGAGGACGGTTGTCGCTCGCCGGCCTGGTGGCCGTCGTGACGGTCCGCTTCTCAGACGCACGAGACGCGGATCACGGCACGTTGCTGCGGGCACGCCGCGCTCGACTCGCCAGACAGCGGAGCGTCCGGACCACCGGTCCTCAGGTTTGCCGGGTTCGCGTGGCGGTCACCGGGGCCGCGGTGTGTTGGAGATCGACGAATGAATCGAACGCGGTTGCGCCGCGCGGCGACAGCGATGACGATCGCCTCTTCCCTTGCGCGCCATGGAGGAGCTCTCGTGACCCATCCGGATTCCGATCACTATCCGCGCTTCGACGTCGGCGGGCGGGTGGCGCTCGTGACCGGCGCCGCGCGCGGCCTCGGGCACGCGATCGCGGTCGCGCTGGCGCACGCCGGAGCCGACGTCGCGCTCGGGCTGCGGGATGCCGCGAGCGGCAGCGAGCTCATCGACGAGATCCAGTCGCTCGGCCGCCGCGCGCTCGCACTGCAGATGGACGTCTCGCGGCTGCCCGAGATCGAGGCGGCCGTTCAGACGACGCTCGAACAGTTCGGTCGCATCGACATCCTCGTCAACAACGCGGGGGTGGCTCCGCAGAATCCGGCGGAGGACGTGCGCGAGGAAGACTTCGATCTGACCTGCGCGGTCAACCTCAAGGGCACGTTCTTCACCAGCCAGGCCGTGGGGCGCGCGATGATCGCCCAGGGCTACGGGCGCATCGTCAACCTGAGCTCGCAGGCCGCGATGGTCGCCCTTCCCGGCGAGGCCGTCTACTGCATGACCAAGGCGGGCATCGCCCACCTCACGAAGTGCCTCGCCGTCGAGTGGGGCCGGCACGGGATCACGGTCAACGCCGTCGCTCCCACGTTCATCCGCACGCCGGGAACCGCACACGCGCTCGAGGATCCCGACTTCCGTGCCGACGTGCTCGAGCGGATCGCGGCGCTTCACCGCGTCGGCGAACCAATGGAAGTCGCCGGCGCCGTGCTCTTTCTCGCTTCGCCGGCGGCGTCGCTGATCACCGGCGAGACGCTGC
>DATMVH010000568.1:0-7268 GCA_035563395.1 Solirubrobacteraceae bacterium | reverse complement strand
CGGACGGCGCGGCGGCCGTCCGCTACGGTGCCCCGGTGGCGGACGACCCCTCCGACGACCGGCAGCGCTGCGCGCCGTGCCGCGGCACGGGCCAGGTGATCTCGGCCAAGGGCGGCGACCCGCGGCCCGTGACGTGCCCGTGGTGCGAGGGCACCGGCCAGGTGATCGCCGGGCACGACGCCCAGCGGCACGCGCAGGCTACGGCGTGACGACGATCCGCCCGATCTGCCGGCCGGCGTCCACGAGCCGGATCGGGTAGGTCCCCTCCCGCTCGGCGAGCAGCTCGAAGCGCGCGGGCGTCAGCGGCTCGATCGCCTCCATCTGGTCGAGCCCGTCGAGCAGCACGCTGTCGAGCATCCGGCCCGCCACCTGGAGCCGCAGGATCTCCCCGCGGCGCAGGGTGATGGACGCGCGGCCGGCGCCGTCGGCGGAGATGCGGCGCTCGATCGTGCCGCCGGAGTCCCGGGTCGCCGGCAGGCTGGACGCGGGCGGGGGCGGGAGCGGCGGGCGCGGCGCGATCCCCGCCGCGAGCGTCGCCAGCAGGAGGAGCACGGCGGCGAACAGGAGCATGCGGCGGGCGAGCACGGATCGAGCTTATCCCGGCCGGCTGCGCCCGAGCTGAGCTCGCGTTGAGAAAGCCGGCCGATGGGGTCAAGTCCCCCCCAGACGCTGCCGATACAGCAGGCAGCCAGAACCGAGGTGCAAGGGCAAAGCGTCCGCGAGGACGTGACGCAAAACCACGGAGCTCCGCGATCGGAGCCAGCCGGGTTGCCACCGGGGGACGAACCCAGGGGGCGAAGGGACCAAGGACCTGGCGAGGACGACAGCCCCACCATCCCCCAGGAGGGACCACCCCCAATGCTCCACAAGCTCCGCGAGCGCGCCCAGGACGAGAAGGGCTTCACCCTGATCGAGCTCCTGGTCGTCATCCTGATCATCGGCATCCTCGCCGCGATCGCCCTTCCGGCCTTCCTCAACCAGCGCGCGAAGGCGCAGGACTCCGAGGCCAAGAGCAACGTGCGCACGGCTCAGACTGCGCTCGAGACGTACTACACGGACAACCAGACCTACGCGACCGCGTCGGAGGACATCCTCAAGGAGATCGAGCCGGCGCTCCAGAACGCGAAGGGCCTGAAGATCGACACCAAGAGCCCGACGGGCTACGCGGTGACGGTCGTCTCGAAGTCCAGCGACGGCACGAAGTTCACCATCAAGAACGAGGCCGGCGTCGTCACCCGCGAGTGCGACAAGGGCGGCAAGGGCGGCTGCCCGACCGGCGGCAGCTGGTAGTCCGCCTTCCAGCACCCCGCAGTCTCCGAAGCGGGCCCTCCGGGGCCCGCTTCGCCGTTTAAGCCCCGGCGCCCGCGTGCCGATACACCTCCCGTGTTCAAGAGAAAGCGCGCATCCAAGACCCGTCTCGTCGGCCTCGAGCTCGATCCCGGCCACCTCGCGGCCGCGGAGGTCAGCGCCGACGGCTCGCTGTCGCTCGACCGCGGCGCGGTCGCCCACCTGCGGCCCGGGATCCTGCGCGACGGCGACGTGACCGACGCGCCGGCGCTGACCGAGGCGCTGCGCGCGCTGTTCGAGGAGCACGACCTGCCGAAGCGGGTGCGCCTCGGCATCGCCAACCAGCGCATCGTCGTGCGGTCGCTCGACCTGCCGCTGATGGACGACGAGAAGGCGCTGTTCGCCGCCGCGCGGACGCTCGCGCCCGACCACATCCCGATGCCGATCGACGAGGCCGTCCTGGACATGCAGTCCCTCGGCGTCGTGGACACGCCGGCCGGCCCGCGCATCCGCGTCGTGGTCGTCGCCGTCCGGCGCGAGATGGTGGAGCGCATCACGGCGGCCGCCCGCGAGGCCGGCCTCACCGTGGAGGGCATCGACCTGTCCGCGTTCGGCATGCTGCGCGCCCTGCCGGCCCCCGAGGCGGGCCGGGCCGTGCTCTACGTCAACGCCGCCGGGCTCGTCAACGTAGCGGTCGCCAACCCCGCGGGCTGCCTGTTCACGCGCGCCGCGGCGGGCGGGCTCGACGCGATGGCGGCCACCCTCGCCGAGCGCCGCGGCCTCACGCTCGAGCACGCGCGCCAGTGGATCCAGCACGTCGGCCTGGCCGCGCCGCTCGCCGAGGTCGAGGGCGATCCGGAGCTCGTCGCCGCCGTGCGTGCCACCCTGGAGGAGGGCGTCCACGAGATGGCGGACACCGTGCGCAACTCGCTGAACTTCTACCGGATGCAGGAGAGCGCCGAGACGGTCGACCGCGCGGTCCTCACGGGACCGGGCGTGGAGGTCGAGGGGCTCGCCGCCCGCCTCGCGGACCTGCTGCGGCTCCCCGTCGACGTCGCCTTGGTCGGGTCCGGCGCGGAGCAGGCCGACGCCGGCCGCCTCACCGTCGCCGCCGGCCTCGCGGTCGCCGAGCGGCCGTAGGAGCGCGTCCGCCCCGCGCGTCGCCATGATCGCCGTCTTCGCCGGAGTGCTGGGGCTCGCGTTCGGGTCCTTCCTCAACGTCGTGGCCTACCGGCTCCCGCGCGGCGAGTCGCTGTCGCGGCCGCGCTCGCGCTGCCCCTCCTGCGGCACGCCGGTGCGGCCGCTCGACAACGTGCCCGTGCTGTCCTGGCTGGCGCTGCGCGGGCGCTGCCGCACCTGCCGGACGGGGATCTCCGTCCGCTACCCCCTGATCGAGGCGCTGACCGCCGCGCTCTGCGCGGCGGTCGTCCTCGCCGGCGGCCCCGAGCCGGAGACGCTCCTCGGGCTCGCCTTCGTGCTCATCCTGGTCCCGGTCGCCTTCATCGACCTCGACCACCGGATCATCCCCAACAAGCTCACCGGGCTGGGCGCCGTCGTCGCCGTGGCCCTCCTCGCGGTCATCGACCCCGGAGCGCTGCCGGAGCACCTGCTCGCCGGCGCCGCAGCCGGAGGCTTCCTGCTCGCCGCGGCGCTCGCCAAGCCGGGCGGGATGGGGATGGGCGACGTCAAGCTCGCGGCCGTCATGGGCCTCTTCCTCGGGCGCGCCGTCGCGCCGGCGCTGTTCGCCGCGCTGATCCTCGGCTCCGTCGTGGGCGCCGCCGTGATGGCGCGCCGCGGCATGCGACGCGGGACCACGATCCCCTTCGGGCCGTGGCTCGCCCTCGGCGGCGTCGCCGGCCTGCTCGCCGGCGACGCGGTCGTCGACTGGTATCTCGCCGCTTTCCTGTAGATCGCGGGCGGGCGCCGCGTACCCGGCGACCGGAGGCCGCGAACTGGGGTGGCCACCCCATCTCAAGCGGCTCTTCCGGATTGCCGATAAACGGGGCATGAAAGCCGTCAACCTGCTTCCTGCCGACCTGCGCGGCGGACTGAAGTCGCCCGCGCCGGTCGCCGCTGCCGGGGAGCCCGCGGGCGGCTCGGGCGCCTACGTCGTGCTCGGCGCCCTCGCGCTCTGCGTCGTGGCCCTCGCCGGCTACGTCCTCACGACGAACACCATCAAGCAGCGCCAGGCCGACGTGGCCGCGCTCGAGGCGCGCAACGCCGCCCTGATGGCCGAGAGCGCCCGCCTGAAGCCCTACGCCGACTTCCAGTCCATGGCGCAGGCGCGCGTCGCCACCGTGCGCGACCTCGCCACCCGCCGCTTCGACTGGGAGCAGTCCTTCCGCGACCTCGCCCGCGCCGTGCCGCAGGACGTGACGGTCACGAAGCTCGGCGCCACGATCTCGAGCCAGACCGGCGGCGCCGGCGCGGCGAGCTCGCCGCTGCGCGCGGCGCTCGACGTGCCCGCGATTCAGGTCGACGGCTGCGCGCCCGGCCAGCAGGCCGTCGCCCGCATGATGGCCCGCCTGCGCGGCGTCGAGGGCGTCACGCGCGTGAGCCTGCAGAACTCGACCAAGCCGGAGAAGAGCGACGCCGTCGTCGACGCCGCCCCCGGCGCGCGGCCCGCCGGCTGCGACATGACGGGCGGCGCCACGCCGCCGGACTTCACCGTCCTCGCCTTCTTCGAGGAGGCCAAGGCCGCGAGCGCCGACGCGGCGACCGCCGCGACGGGCGCGACCGCGACGGCGACGGCGTCCGGAACGCAGGCCTCGACCGCCGGCGGCACGACCGCCTCGACCACCACGGATGGTGCCAAGTGACCCGCCAGAACCGCATCCTCATCGGCGTCGCCGCGGTGCTCGCGGCGGCCGCCGCCTACTGGTTCCTGCTCCTCGCCCCCAAGCGCGAGGAGGCCGCCGCGCTGGCCGACAAGGTCGTCCAGACGGAGGCCGCGGTCGCGCAGGCCGAGGCGACGCTCGCCTCCTACCGCGAGGCCGAGGGCTCGTTCAAGACGCTCTACGCGACGGTCGCCCGGCTGGGCAAGGCCGTCCCGGCCGACGACGACACCCGCTCGCTCGTCGTGCAGCTCGAGTCCGCGGCGGCCGCGGCCGGCGTGAACTTCAACTCCATCCAGGTCGGGGCGCCCGTCGCCGCGACTCCGGGGGCGCCCGCGGCGGCCGCCGGCACGACGTCCGAGCTCCCGCCCGGGGCGGCGACGGTTGGCAGCGCCGGCTTCTCCTCCATGGCCTTCAACCTCGAGTTCCGCGGCGACTTCCTGCGCCTCTCCGAGCTGTTCTCCCGGCTCGAGCGCTTCGTCCGCGTCACGAACGACCGGATCGACGTGACCGGCCGCCTGATGCGGGTGGAGAGCGTGTCGCTCGAAGCCGCCGACGACGACTACCGCGACCTCACCGCGACCGTCAACGCCAGCACGTACCTCGTGCCGGCGACGGAGGGCCTGACCGCCGGCGCGACCGCGCAGGCGCCCGCCGGGACGACGCCCTCCACCGACGCCGGCACGGGGGCGGGCACGACTATCACCGCGACCACCACTGGAGTCCTCCGATGAGCGTCATCACCGACGTCTGGCGGCAGCTCGTGCAGCGCCGGCTGTGGCCGGTGGCCCTGCTGCTCGTGGCGGCCCTCGCGGCCGTGCCCCTGTTCCTCGCGCAGGACCCGGAGCCCGCGCCCGCCGTTCCGGCGGTCCCGAGCGCGGGAAGCGCCGGCAAGGGCGTCCTCGCGTCCGCGCCCATCGTCGCCGTCGCGACCTCGGAGGACCGCGCCAAGCGGCGCAAGGTCCTCGGCGAGCGCCACGACATCTTCAAGCCCACCGCCAAGCCGGTGAAGGCGGCGAAGGCGAAGACGTCCGGCGAGACCGGCACGGCGAGCACCCCGGCGGCCACGCCCGGCGAGCAGGAAAGCGGCGGCTCGACCGGCGGCGGCGCCACGGAGCCCGCGGCGACCGAGACCCCGAAGGCCGAGCCCACCCCGAAGCCCGTGCCCGCGAACTCGCTCACCGTCCGCTTCGGCGACCCGGAGAAGGACTCGCTGACCGTCCGGCGGCTCGCGCCCAACCAGCCCGTGCCGTCTTCGAGCAACCCCGTGGCGATCTACCTCGGCCTCAAGCGCGACGGCAAGACCGCCGTGTTCCTCGTGCCGTCCGGCGTCGTGCCGGCGGGCGACGGGACCTGCAGCCCCGACGCCGAGACCTGCGAGACGCTGGAGCTGAAGCTCGGGGAGACGGAGTTCTTCGACGTCGTCGACGCGGAGGGCGCGGTCACCAAGCAGTTCCAGCTCGACCTCGTGGCCGCGCATCGCGTCGACACGGCCGATGCCGTCGTCGTCGCGGACGCCGACTCGGAGAGCACCACGCGGCTGATCAAGGCCCGCGTGGCACGCGCGGCCCGGCAGGGCTTCGCCTGGCGCTTCGGCGCCGGCGCCGCGCGCCCCTGATCTCCCTCCGGCAGTCACGGAGGCGCCGCCCCGGCGGCGCCGCCGTACCCTGTCCGGCGTGTTCCTGCGCGTCGTCACCGCCGGCGAGAGCCACGGCCCGGGCCTGACCTGCATCGTCGAGGGCCTGCCCGCCGGCCTCGAGCTCGACCAGGAGGCGATCAACCGCGACATGGCCCGCCGCCAGCTCGGACACGGCCGCGGCGGCCGGATGAAGATCGAGCGCGACAGCGCCGAGGTGACGTCGGGCGTCCGCCACGGCTTCACGCTCGGCGGCCCCATCGCCCTCCAGGTCGCCAACCGCGACTACGCGAACTGGGAGGAGCGGATGAGCCCGTGGCCCGTCGAGGCCGACGTGCCGGAGGTGCACCTCCCGCGCCCGGGCCACGCCGATCTCGCCGGGGTCTGGAAGTTCGGCTTCACCGACGTGCGCAACGTGCTCGAGCGCGCGAGCGCGCGCGAGACGGCGGCGCGCGTCGCCGGCGGCGCCCTCGCCAAGGCGTTCCTCCGGGCGCTCGGCGTCGAGGTCGTCTCCCACGTCACCCAGATCGGGTCCGTGCGCGCGCCCCACCGCGACCGCCTCGCCCTCGGCGACTTCGCGGCCGTCGACGAGTCGCCCGTCCGCTGCCTGGACGAGGCCGCGAGCCGGGCGATGGTCGAGGAGATCAACGTGCTGCGCAAGCGCAACGAGTCGCTCGGCGGCGTCTTCGAGCTGCGGGCCTTCGGGCTCGTGCCCGGCCTCGGCTCGCACGTGTCGTGGGAGCAGCGGCTGGACGGCCGGATCGGCATGGCGCTCCTGTCGATCCAGGCGCTCAAGGGCGTCGGGCTGGGGGACGGGTTCGACCTCGCCGGCCGCCCGGGCTCCGGCGCCCACGACGAGATCTTCTACGACGAGGAGCGCGGCTACTACCGCGAGACGAACCACTCGGGCGGCCTCGAGGGCGGCATGACGACCGGGGAGCCGCTCGTCGTCCGCTGCGCGATGAAGCCGCTGCCGACGCTCACGAAGCCGCTGCGCTCCGTCGACGTCGCCACGCGCGAGCCGGCGCAGGCGCTGCGCGAGCGCACGGACTCCTGCGTCGTCCCGGCCGCGGGCGTGGTGGGGGAGGCCATGCTGGCCATCGTGTTGGCCTCCGCGTACCGCGAGAAGTTCGGCGGCGACCACGTGGACGACGTCCGCGCCGCGGTCGCCGCCTACGAGCGGCGGATCGGGTGGAAGCGCCGGCGGTGACCCCGGAGCCCGCGCTCGTCTTCATCGGGTTCATGGGGGCGGGCAAGACGACGGCCGGCCGCGCGGCCGCCGCCGCCCTCGGCGCGACCGCGGTGGACGCCGACGACGTGATCGAGGAGCGCCTCGGCCATCCCATCGCCGAGCACTTCGCCGCGCACGGCGAGGCCTCGTTCCGGGCGGTCGAGGAGGAGGTGGTCTGCGCGCTCCTGGCCGCGCCGCCGGGCCCCGTGCTCGCGCTCGGCGGCGTCTTCGAGCTGCGGGCCTTCGGGCTCGTGCCCGGCCTCGGCTCGCACGTGTCGTG
>DATMVH010000567.1:0-3425 GCA_035563395.1 Solirubrobacteraceae bacterium | reverse complement strand
CGCGGTCCCGGCGCGGCTGCCCGCCGTGCGCGGCCTCGGCGCGCTCGGTTTCCGCCGGCGGTGAGCGCGCCCGCCGGCGCGCCGATGGTCAGCGCGCCTGGAAGGAACGCATCCAGGCGACGACGCGTCGCATCCGGCGCTCCGTCTCCTTGCGTTGCTCGTCGTGCTGGCGGCGCGGGGTTCGCCGCGTGGCGGCCGGCGTCGGCTGCACGCGTCGGTACGGCATGGCTTGCGGCATCGCGGCTCCCTTGGTCGGAACGGATCAAGAAGCGCTGGCGACCCATGGCCGGGCCACCGCGACTGCCTCGGTGCTTCGTCAGCCCCGGCCCGTGCGGCGAACCGGGAGCCGAGCGGACAACGTAGTCGCCGCGGGACGAGCGTGTGGATCCGCCGTCGCGGCCGTCAGAACGCTGCCCCGCTCCTGGCGGGACGCGACGAAGACCGCGGTCCTACGCTGTGCCCTCGATGGCGGCGCTCAGGCGATCGCGCGCAGCGTGGACGGCCACGCGGCTCGCCGTCTCGGCTGCTCGCCGGCAGGCCGCTTCGCTGCGCCAGACCGCGCACCGCCCCGCGCCGCTCCCGCACGGACCGTGGGTCATGGGCCAGTCCTGGGTCGACGTCCTCTTCGCGCATTGGCCCGTTCCACCCGAGACGCTGCGCCCTGCGGTCCCGGCCGCGGTGCCGGTCGACACGTTCGACGGCAGCGCATGGATCGGGATCACGCCCTTCGAGGTGATCGGCGCGCGCCCGCGCGGCGCGCCACCCGTGCCGTGGCTGTCGCGCTTCCCGGAGCTCAACGTGCGGACCTACGCGACCGTCGACGGCCGTCCCGGCATCTGGTTCCTCAGCCTCGACGCGGCGCGGCTGCCCATCGTGCTCGGCGCTCGGCGGGCCTATCGCCTGCCGTACCACCACGCGCGCATGTCGGTGACCCGCCGGGGCGGACGCGTGACCTACCGGAGCGAGTCGCTCTCGCCGCGCCGACCACGCGCAGCGCTCGAGCTCGACTACGCGCCGGTCGCCGCGCCGGTGCCGCCGGTGCGCGGGACCCTGGAGCACTTCCTCACCGAGCGCTACACGCTGTGGACGATCGACGCCGCGCACCGCCTGCACGCCGCGGACATCCATCACGCACCGTGGCCCCTGCAGCGCGCCGACGCCGACCTCCGGGAGAACACGATGACGGCGCCCTACGGTCTGGCGCTGCCACGCGTCGACCCGCTACTGCACTACGCCGCGCGCCAGGACGTCGTCGTGTGGCCGCCGCGCCGCGCCGGCTGAGCGTCGTCGAGCCCGCGACGCCCGTCGACGCGGACGTCCGGGTCGACCTGCCTCGAGCCGTGCCGGGTCGCGAGGACGAGGGAACGTCGTGCGGGCTGCTGGTCACCCGGGACACGGCGCGGATCTTCCGCAGCGGCCGACCGGCATCCGCGAGATCCACGTCGTCCCAGCATCCCTCTCAGGACTGACGTCGCCAAACGGCTCCGTCGAAGAACTGCGGACGGTCCTGGCTGCAGGCGTCCTTCACTCGCTTCGTGACGAGCGAGTTCCGCGTGACCTTGAACGCGTACACCCCCGAGCCCTCGCAATACACCGTCGCGCCGACGGTGAGCTTCGCGTCGCGCACCGTCAGCGCCCAAGGCGAGCAGTACGGCTGGGTGATGCACTCCTTCCTGGGGTTGGCGCCGGGCTCGTACATCTCCACGCTGCCATCGGGAAGCACCTTCATCGTGAACACGCCGGCCGGCACTTGCGTGTATTCCCGCCTGGGGATCGTCCGCGTCCACGTACCCACGAGCTCATCGGGAACCGCCGCTGCTCGTGCTCCCGTCGAGGCGGGCTTCGGCCCTTCATCCGCCGTCTCGTTCGAGCCGCCACACCCGACCAGCGCCGCTGCGACGACTGCTGCGGCGAGCGTTCTGACCGGCGCTGCGTCGACCAGGGTCATGATCGACCCTCCTCGCGTTCGTTGACGCGGGCCTACACCCGCAGCCGAGCCATGTCAAGACGGCTCGGCCGGTCAACGCGAGGGTTCTGCGCTACAGCCCGATCCGCTCGTCGAAGCCCGCCGGCGCGTGGATGTTCAGCATGCGGACCGGGACGGGGCCGTCGTTGCGGAAGCCGTGCGCGGCACCGGCCGGCGCCAGCACGAAGGTCCCCGGCGGCGCGGCCCGCGCCTCGGCGCCGAAGACGAACGTCAGCTCGCCCTCGAGGATGTAGAACGCGTCGTCCTCCTCCGCATGCACATGCGGCTCGAGCACGCGGCCCGGCGCGATCTCGATGATCCCGACGTTGAACCGCGGGGTGTCGGCGGTGCGGGCGAGGAACTCGACGTTGCCGATCCGGTGGCCGGCGCCGGGCGGCACGACGATCGGGCGGGGCGGCATGCCGCGATGCTTCCAGATCGCCGCGCGCGCTGGCATAGTCGGGCGCGCACCGTGCCCGCCGGCCACACCGCCATGCTCGAGGTCGCCCTCGCCGAGGCCCGCGCCGGCCTCGCCGAGGGCGGCATCCCGATCGGCAGCGCGCTCTTCGACGCGGCCGGGACGCTCCTCGGGCGCGGGCACAACCGCCGCGTCCAGCACGGCGACCCGACCGCTCACGCCGAGGTGGACGCGTTCCGGGCCGCCGGCCGGCGGCGCACCTATCGCGACACGGTGCTCGCCACGACGCTCGCGCCGTGCTGGTACTGCAGCGGGCTCGTGCGCCAGTTCGGCATTCCCGTCGTCGTGGTCGGTGAGTCGCGCACGTTCGCGGGCGGCATCGCCTGGCTGCGCGACTGCGGCGTGCACGTCGTCGACTGCGACTCGAACGAGTGCGCCGAGCTGCTGGGGAGCTTCATCCGGCGCCACCCCGACGTCTGGGACGAGGACATCGGGGAGTAGCGCTGCTCTAGGCGTCGTCGTCCTCGTCCGTGCGGTCGACCACGGTGCGGGCGACGACGACGCCGGTGGCGGCGGCCTCGACGCGGCGCGGCAGCCGCGCCTGCACGACGACCCGGGCGCCGGCCTCGAGGTCGGCCGCGTCGCGGGCGCCGTCGCCGTTGGCGTCGGCCACCCGCATCCGCGCCGCCGAGAAGTCGAAGGTGATCGTCGTGCCGGCCAGGCGGTTCTTGCGAACCCGGCTGTTCCCGCCGGTCACCGCGACGGCGCCGTTCCCCTCGTAGACGCCGGCGAAGACGAAGGTGTCGAGCCGCGGCCCGCGCCGCTTCCCGCGGTGGCGGCGCTCCGCCTCGGCGTCGTCGTCGTCGTCGTCCTGGGCCTCGGCGCGGTCCTCGCCGTCCTCGCGATCGTCGTCGTCGCGCTCCGCCACGGCGGCCGGGCGCTCGGCACGATGGCCGTGGTCGTCGTCGCGGTCGTGCGCGGCCGCGACGGCCGGGGCGCCGAGCAGGGCGAGGGCGAGAAGGACGGCGAGGCGGCCGGCGC
>DATMVH010000566.1:0-6647 GCA_035563395.1 Solirubrobacteraceae bacterium | reverse complement strand
CCGCTCTCGACGCCGGGCTGAGCGCGCCGGCCCGGCCGTCAGTGGCCGTTGGCCGAGAAGTGCATGTAGTCCTTCGTATCGCCGGTCCACGCCCCGCCCCAGCCCCACCCCACGGCGGCGAACGCGCGGACCGCCCCGCGGCCGACCATCCCGCGGCGGCGGTTGGAGCGGTCGCGGTAGGAGCGGGCCGTCGGGTCGCGGCTCTGCCCGCACCCGACGTACGGGTTCTCCCGCGGGTTGATGTCGACGGCGAGGCCGTAGGCGTGCATGGACCACGTCCCCGTCCCGCTGCCGCCGACGCACGGCGACGGAACGGCCTCGCGGCACTCGAACGACGCGGTGACGTCGCCGTCCGCCGGGCGGCCGCGGGCGGGGCCGTAGTAGTCGGCGAAGCGCATGTGGCGGATGGGGAAGCCGCGCCGGTACAGGCGCCGGAACGCCTCGGTGAGCGGGGCGACCGCCCTGCGGTTGACGACCAGTTGCCCCGTGCGCGCGCGCCGGTCGAAGCCGCGGTGGGTCACCGTGAGGAGCCGCAGCTCGGACAGGCCGACCGGGCAGCCGCGGTGCCAGAAGCCGCGCTGCTCCAGTTGCGCCTGCATCGACTGCGGAAGCGGCCGCGAGGAGGCCTGGAACGGCGGCGCGAGCGACAACAGCAGCGCCGGCAGCACGAGGAGACCGAGCACGCCCGGACTCTACGCCTCCGGACCCGAGTCAGGACGGGTGGCCCCCGCGCTCGCGCCGCACCGCCACCGTTGTCGCGAGCTTCACCCGGCGCGCCTCACCCGGGCGGGATGATCCGCGCACGAGGCACCGATGACTTCCCGCCACCGCCGCGGTCTTCCGTGCACATGACCTCCGCCGAGCCCCTGACGGACGCCGCGTTCGCCACCCGCTTCGAGCGCCACCGGGCCGAGCTGCAGGTCCACTGCTACCGCCTGCTCGGGTCGTTCGAGGACGCCGAGGACCTGGTGCAGGAGACCTTCGTGCGGGCGTGGCGCAACCGCGCGGGGTTCGGCGCCGACGGCCGCTTCTCGTTCCGCGCGTGGCTCTACCGGATCGCGACGAACGCGTGCCTCGACGTCCTGCGCAGGCGCCCGCGCCGCGTCGTGGCGCCGGAGGTGGCGCCGCCGGCCGACCCGGCGGCGCCCCCGTCGCCGCCCGCCGACCTCCTCTGGCTGCAGCCGTATCCCGACCGGCTGCTCGCGCCCGCGGAGGACGAGCCCGGCGCGGCGGTCGCTTCCCGGGAGACGATCGAGCTCGCCTTCCTGGCGGCCATCCAGCACCTGCCGCCGCGGCAGCGTGCGGCGTTGATCCTCCGCGACGTGCTCGGCTTCCCCGCGCAGGAGGCGGCCGCGCTGCTCGACGCGACCGTCCCGTCCCTCAACAGCGCGCTCCAGCGCGCGCGGGCGACGCTCCGCGACCGGCTCCCGGAGCGGCGGACCGACTGGGCGCGGCCGTCCGCGCCGAGCACGGAGGAGCGCGCGCTGCTGCGTCGCTACCTGGACGCCCACGAGCGGGCCGACGTCGCCGCGCTCGCCGCCCTTCTGCGCGAGGACGCGACGCTGACGATGCCGCCGCATCCGACGTGGTACGCGGGGCGGGAGGCGATCGTCGTCGCCTCCGCGAAGGGCTTCGACCCCGCGTTCGGCAGCCTGCGCAGCGTCGCTACCGGCGCGAACCTGCAGCCCGCGGCGGCGCACTACTTGCGGGCGCCCGGCGAGACGGCGCACCGGCCGCTCGCGCTCGACGTGCTGCGGGTCGAGGATGGGCGGATCGCGGAGATCACCTCGTTCGTCTTTCCCGCGCTGTTCCGCGCCTTCGGCCTCCCGCCCGCGCTCTGACCGATGAGTTCACGGCGCCTCGTCGTTGAAGAGGCGACACGCTCATCCGCGAACGAAGGAGCCGCCGTGAGGATCCTCGCCGTCAACACGTTCATCTCGCTCGACGGAGTCATGCAGGCGCCCGGAGGCCCCGACGAGGACCCGACGGGCGGCTTCGCGCTCGGGGGCTGGGGCGTCCCGTACTTCGACGACGAGATGCTGGCCGGGATCGCCGAGTCCACGCCGTACGAGCTGCTCCTCGGCCGCGGGACGTACGAGATCTTCGCCGCGCACTGGCCGTACGACGAGGGCCCGATCGCCGACCACCTCAACGGCACGCGCAAGCACGTCGCGTCGCGGACGCTCGAGCGGGCGGACTGGAACAACACGACGCTGATCGCCGGCGACGTGCCCGAGTACGTGCGGGCGATCAAGCGGGAGGACGGCCCGGAGATCCAGGTCCACGGCAGCCCGGGCCTGATCCAGACGCTGCTGCGCCACGACCTCGTCGACGAGTTCCGGCTGTGGATCTTCCCCGTCGTGCTCGGGTCCGGGAAGCGCTTCTTCGGCGAGGGCGCGATCCCGGCCGCGCTCGCGCTCACCGGCAGTCGCGTCTCCAAGACCGGCGTGACGATCAACACCTACACGCGGGCCGGCGCGGTTCCCGCCGGGTCGTTCGAGTTCGACGAGCCGACCGAGGCGGAGCTGGAGCGGCGACGGCGCCTCACGGCGACCTGACCGCGCGATACAACCTGCGCCGTGACCGCAACGCCGGAGCCCATCGCCGGCGACGCCGCCGGCGTCCCGTTCGTCGCCCTCCCGCCCGCCGGCGGCGAGCGCCCGTCCGCCCCGCTCGTCGTGGCCTGGCACCTGCTCGACGCGCCGCGCACGGGGGCCGCATTCGCCGCGGCCGTCCCCATGCGCGACCTCGACGCCTGGCGCGTCTTCCTCGGGCTGCCGCTCACGGGCTCGAGGCTGCCCGCGGACGGCTGGGACGGGCTGATGCAGCTCGCCTTCGAGGACGCGGTGCTGAAGCTCTACGAGCCCGTGATGGTCGGCGCGGCGGAGGAGTTCGCGCGGGCGCTGCCCCGCCTCCGCGAGCGCTTCGGCATCGACGCCGGCCCGATCGGCGTGATGGGCGGCTCCGCGGGGGCCGCCGTGGCCCAGCTCGTCGTCGCGGAAGGGGACGCGGAGGTCGCCGCGGCCGTGCTGGTCAGCCCGGTCGTGCAGCTGCGGCGCGCGATCGAGGCGGGCGCCCGCGCGTTCGGCTTCAGCTACCCGTGGTCGGAGGAGTCCGAGGCGGTCGCGCGGCGGGTCGACTTCGTCGCGCGCGCCGCCGAGCTGGCCCGCAGAGGCCCCGCCGTCCTGGTCGTCGCCGGGGCGGAGGACGAGCCGGAGTTCCGCGAGCCGGCACGGGAGCTCGCCGCCGCCCTCGGCGATCGGGCCGAGCTGGCGACGATCCCCGGCATGGGTCACGCGCTCGCCGAGGAGCCCGGGACCGACCCGGCGCCGCAGACCGCGCATGCGGCCGCCGTCGACCGCCTGGCCACCGCGTGGTTCGCGCAGCATCTCGGCGGCCGGTCGGCGGCCTCCTGAGCCGCCGGCGGCGTCAGGAACCCGGCCCTTCACAGCTCGGTGACCGGATCCCCGGCGCCGGCCGTCATCCTGCGGCGCGTTCCCCGGCGCTCGACAGTTGGAGCTTCCCATGACGACGATTCCCGACGCCCGCTCCCACGCGAACGGCTCCGCCGACGCGGACGGGCTGTCACGCCGCTCGGTGATCGGCCGTTCCGCCGCGGGCGTGGGCATCGCGCTGAGCGGCCAGCGTCGCCGGCCTCTTCGGGGCCGGCGCGGCCCACGCCTCCCCGGACCGCCGCGGCTCGCACGGCGGGCACCCGAAGCACGCCGCCGGCTACGGGCCGCTCGTCGACGACCCGGCGGGACTGCCGTCGCTCCCGGCCGGGTTCTCCTACACCGTCATCGCCGAATCCGGCCTCACCGTGCTCGAGTCCGGCGAGCCGACGCCGTCCGATCCCGACGGCGCCGCGAGCTTTCGTGCGCCGCGGCGGCGGCAGCGTGCTGATCGTCAACCACGAGGTCGGCGGGAACGAGCCGCACCCGGTCCCGCGCGTGCCCGGGTTCACCTACGACCCCGCGGCGGGCGGGGGGCACGACGACCATCGAGGTCGACAGCCGGGGCGGCCCGGCGACATCGGCCTCGGGGACCCGTTCGCGATGCCCTACGTCACGACCGAGAGCGTCCTCCCACTGCCCGGCGCGCGGCTCGCGCTCGTCAACGACACCAACTTCGGGTCGCGCGGGCGCAATCCCGACCTGCCCGACTACAGCGACTCCATCGTCGTCCACGTGCCCGCGCTCGGCGACGCGGGATGACGGCCGCGAGGTCACGCTCGACGTCGACCTGACGGCAGAAAGACGTTTCCTCCTCGCCCGGCCGGGGTTCCTCGTCCAGGACCGACGCCGAGAGGAGCCACGTGATCCGCCAATCGTTCAACGCCGGCTGGGTGGCCGGACCGGGACGCACCGCGTTCGCGAGCATCGCCGGCGGGACGGCCGAGGACCTCCCGGAGGTGACGCTCCCGCACGACGCGGCCCGGGACCTGCCGCGCTCGCCCGACAGCCCCGAGGGGTCGGCGACCGGCTACTTCCCGGGCGGCTTCTTCGAGTACTCCAAGACCTTCGACGTCCCCGACGAGTACCGCGACAGGACCGTGTTCCTCGAGTTCGAGGGCGTCCACCGCGACGCCGTCGTGTCGATCAACGGCGACTTCGCGGCCCAGCGCCCCAGCGGCTACACGAACTTCTACGTCAAGGCGGACGCCTTCCTCCGGCACGGGGAGCGGAACACCATCCGGGTCCAGGCGCGCGCGCACCGGGACAGCCGCTGGTACACCGGCGCGGGCATCCACCGCGAGGTCAAGCTGATCGTCGGCGAGCTCGTCCACGTCGCGCTCGACGGGGTGCGGATCACGACCCCCGACATCGACGAGGAGCGCGCCGCCGTCGCCGTCGCGACCACCGTGGAGAACGAGACGCGCGCGACCCGCACGGTGCGGGTCACGACGCGCGTCGCCGGCGCGGACGGTGCCGAGGCGGCGAGGGGCTCCGCCGTCGTGACGCTGCTGCCGGGCGCCCGCGAGGTCGCGCGCGTCCGCCTCTACGTCCCGGCGCCGGCGCTGTGGAGCCCGGAGGCGCCGAGCCTCTACACCGCGGAGACGACGGTCACCGACGGCGACCGGGTCCTCGACGAGGAGCGCACGACGTTCGGGATCCGGACGCTGCGGCTCGATCCCCGGCACGGCCTGCGCATCAACGGGGAGACCGTGAAGCTGCGCGGCGCGTGCATCCACCACGACAACGGGCTGCTCGGCGCCGCGGCGATCGCCCGCGCCGAAGAGCGACGCGTCGAGATCCTCAAGGCCGCGGGCTTCAACGCGATCCGCAGCGCGCACAACCCGATCAGCAAGGCGGCGCTGGACGCCTGCGACCGCCTCGGGATGCTCGTCATGGACGAGACGTTCGACATGTGGACGGAGGCGAAGTCGCCGTTCGACTACTCGCTCGCGTTCCCCGAGTGGTGGGAGCGCGACGTCGAGGCGATGGTCGCCAAGGACTTCAACCACCCGAGCGTGATCCTTTACTCGATCGGCAACGAGATCTTCGAGACGGGCAGCCCGATCGGCTCCGTCTGGGGCCGGCGGCTCGCCGAGAAGGTCCGCGCGCTCGACGACACGCGCTTCGTCACCAACGCCCTGAACCTCATGTTCTCGGTCGCCGATCAGGCGAACGAGCTGATCGGCGATGCGTCCGAGGGCGGCGACGTCAACGCGACGATCGCCGCCATCGGCGAGCAGTTCCAGCAGATCAGCGTCTCCGAGGCGGTGACCCGGGCGACCGAGGAGTCGGCCTCGATCCTCGACGTCACCGGGATCAACTACGGCGACGCGCGCTACGCGCTCGACCGGGAGCTGTTCCCCGACCGCGTCCTCGTCGGCAGCGAGACCTTTCCCGCGCACATCGACGAGCTCTGGCGGCTCGTCCGCGAGCACTCCCACGTGATCGGCGACTTCACGTGGACCGGCTGGGACTACCTGGGCGAGGCGGGCATCGGGCGTGTCGACCACCCGGACGAGCACTACGTCGCGACGGGCATCCCGGCGCCGTACCCGTGGCTGACCGGGTGGGTGGGCGACATCGACATCACGGGCCACCGCCGGCCCATGTCGTACTACCGCGAAACGGTCTTCGGCCTCCGGGACGCGCCCTACATCGCGGTCCACCGGCCGCAGTTCCACGGGCGCCCGATCTTCGAGACGCCGTGGTCGTGGTCGGATTCGGTGTCGAGCTGGAGCTGGGACGTGCCGGCGGGCTCACCCGCGACGGTCGACGTCTACAGCGACGCGGACGAGGTCGAGCTGCTGCTGAACGGGCGCTCCGCCGGCCGCGCCGCGGTCGGCGCGGGCAAGGCCTTCCTCGCGCGCTTCGAGCTTGCGTACGAGCCCGGCGAGCTGGTCGCCGTCGCCTACGCCGGCGGCGAGGAGCGGGCGCGCACGGCCCTGCGGACCGCCGGAGCGCCGCTGCGCGTGGCCGTGACCGCGGACCGCGAGGCGATCCGCGCCGACGACGCCGACCTCGCGTTTGTCGCGATCGCGCTCGAGGACGAGGCCGGCAACCTCGCCACCCACCGCGACCGGCCCGTGTCCGTGCGCGTGTCCGGCGCCGGCGTGCTCGCCGGCCTCGGCTCCGCGAACCCGCGCACGGAGGAGCCGTTCGGCGGCACGACGTGCACGACCTTCGACGGCCGCG
>DATMVH010000565.1:0-4834 GCA_035563395.1 Solirubrobacteraceae bacterium | reverse complement strand
GCGGCTCGCGGGCGTGCGCGCGACCGCGATCACGGGCACGAGCGCCGGGCCGCGGCGCGCGCGCCTCGAGCTCACGCTGCGCCGGTAGCCGCCGCGCGCGAGCCCCACGCCTCCTCGGCGACCTCGACGATCAGCCGCGGCTTGTCGGCCTGCTCCGTCGAAGGCTCGTTGCCCTCCACCGCGGAGGAGACGCTCGGGCGTGCTCGCGCTGCTCCGGGTCGTCGAGGCCGCGGCCGATTTGCGCGACCGCCCCGAACACCCGAAACTGTGTGCGGTGCGGGCAGCGGTCCTGGAGGAGCACGGCGCCACGCCGCGGCTCGGCGACTTCGCGGAGCCGGGCGACGCCCCCGGCTGCGTCGTCGTCGAGGTCGCCGCCGCCGGGCTTCACCACCTGGACCTCCACAAGGCCTCCGGCACCTTCTACATGGGGCCGCCGCCGCTGCCGAGCGTCTGCGGCACGGACGGCGTGGGCCGCCTGCCGGACGGCCGGCGCGTGTACTTCGACGCGACCGTCGCGCCATACGGGTCGATGGCGGAGAAGTCGCTCGCGCGCGCGGACGCGCTGCTCGACGTCGCCGAGGGCGCGGACGACGCGACGGCGGCCGCGCTCGGCAACACGGGCCTCGGGGCGTGGCTGGCGCTCTCCTGGCGCGCGGCGCTGCAGCCCGGCGAGACCGTCCTCGTGCTCGGCGCCACCGGCGCGGTCGGAACGGTCGCCGTGCAGGCGGCAAAGCTCCTCGGCGCGGGGCGCGTCGTCGCCGCCGACCGGGCGGGCGAGCGGCTCGCGACGCTGCGCGAGCGGGGCGCGGACGCCGTGGTGGAGATCGACGCGCCCGGCGACCTCACGGACGCGCTCCGCGAGGCGGCGGAGGGCGATGTCCACGTCACCGTCGACATGCTCTGGGGAGCCCCCGCGCTCGCGGCGATGCAGGTTGCCGGCCGCTGGGCGCGCCACGTCGAGGTGGGCAACATGGCGGGCGCCGAGATCGCGCTGCCGGCGCCGCTGCTGCGCTCCGTGTCGCTCGACCTCCGCGGCTTCTCCGTCGCCCACCCGCCCGTCGAGGTGCGCGGCCCGGCCTACCTCCGCCTCACCGAGCACGCCGCCCGCGGCGACCTCGCGATCGACGTGGACGCGGTCCCCCTCGACGACGTCGCCGCGGCCTGGGAGCGCCAGCGGCAGGCCGCCGGCGGCCCGAAGATCGTCCTGCTCCCATGACCACCGAACCCGAAGGAGCCCCACCGCCCATGAGCACCGACGCCGCGACCCCCGAGCCCGGCCGGCCGATCGTCCTGCGGCGCGGGACGGTCCTGACCATGAACGACGCGCGCGAGGTCCTCGAGGACGCCGACGTCCTCGTCGACGGGCAGCGCATCGCCGCCGTCGGGCCGGGGCTCGAGGTGCCGGAGGGCACGTTCGAGATCGACGCCTCGGGCGGCATCGTGATGCCGGGCATGATCGACACGCACCGCCACATGTGGCAGACGGCGCTGCGCGGCTACGGGGCCGACTGGACGCTCACGCAGTACTTCGTCTGGTTCTACCTCGAGTGGGGGAAGATCTTCCGCCCGCAGGACATCCACGCGGGCAACCTGCTGGCCGCCATCGAATCGCTCGACGCGGGCGTGACCACGACCGTCGACTGGTCGCACGGCCTGCAGACGGTCGACCACGCCGACGCCGCCGTCGACGCCCTCGAGGCGGTGCCCGGCCGCTTCGTGCTCGGGTACGGCAACCTCCAGCAGGGCCCGTGGGAGTGGTCGACGTCCGCGGACTTCCGGTCCTTCGTCCGCCGGCGCTTCGACGGCCGCGGCGACATGCTCGGGTTCCAGATGGCCTTCGACGTGACGGGCGATCCCGAGTTCCCCGAGAAGGCGGCGTTCGAGGTCGCGCGCGAGCTCGGCGCCCCGGTGACGACCCACGCCGGCGTCTGGGGCGCGACGAACGACGACGGCATCCGGCTCATGCACGAGCACGGGTTCATGACGCCGGAGACCATCTACGTCCACGCCGCCACGCTCGAGGAGGACTCCTACCACCGCATCGCCGCCACGGGCGGCTCCGTGTCCGTCTCGACGGAGAGCGAGCAGAGCGCCGGCCAGGGCTACCCGCCGACGTGGCGGCTCCGCAAGCACGGCATCCCCGTGTCGCTGTCCATGGACACGAGCGTGTGGTGGAGCGGCGACCTGTTCTCGGCCATGCGAGGAACGCTCGGCGCCGACCGCTCGCGCGAGCACCTCGAGGCGCACGCGCGCCAGGAGACGGTGACCCATCACCACCTGCGCGCCGAGCAGGTGGTCGAGTGGGCGACGCGCGGCGGCAGCCGGGCGCTGCGGCTGGACTCCGTCGTCGGCTCGCTCGAGCCGGGCAAGAAGGCCGACGCCGTGCTGATCAAGAACGACGACTCGCCGGCGATGTTCCCGATCCTGCACCCGTACGGGCACGTCGCCTTCCAGGCGCAGCGCGCCGACGTGCACACCGTCCTCGTCGACGGGCGCGTCGTGAAGCACGCGGGCAAGCTCGTCGGCGTCGACCTGGCCGCCGCGCGGCGGGCCGTCGGCGAGACGGTGGAGTTCGCCATGCGGGAGCTCGGCGACGAGGCGTGGGCCGGCGGCATGCACCCCGACATCCCCGAGACCAAGGTCCTGGACAACCCGTATACCTACACGCAGTGGGATGCCGGCTCCGCGCAGTGGAAGCGCTGAGCGTCGAGACGAGGAGGACGGACTGGTGAGCACGACGGCGGTGGGACAGGAGCGGTTGGCAGAGGTCGTGAAGGACGCGCTGGACGTGCTCCACGAGGTGCTCGAGCGCCACCGGGTGACGGAGGACGAGTGGTACGCGGTGCTGCGCTTCCTCACCGAGGCCGGCCGTGCCGACGAGTTCGTCCTGCTGTCCGACGTGACGCGCACGTCGGTCCTGATCGACGCCATGTCGCACGGCGCGGACGAGGCGGCGACGGCGAGCGACGTCGAGGGTCCGCTGTACCGCGAGGACCCGCCGTGGCGCGAGGCGCCCGTGAAGATCTACGAGGAGTACGAGGGCAGCGACGAGGGCGAGGTGCTGTTCGTCCGCGGCACCGTGACCTCGACGGACGGCACGCCGCTGCCCGACGCGGTCGTGGACATCTGGCAGACCGGCCCGAGCGGCGGCTACGACGTGTGGGACGAGCGCCAGCCCGAGTACAACTTCCGCGGCCGGTTCAAGGTGGCCGAGGACGGCGCGTACGAGTTCCAGACGATGGTCCCGAAGCCGTACACCGTGCCGACGGAGGGCCCGGTGGGCCGCTACCTGGACGCGGTCGGGCAGCACCCGTGGCGGCCCGCGCACATCCACTTCAAGGTGACCGCGGAGGGGCACCAGCCGCTCGTCACGCAGGTGTTCTTCCCCGGCGACCCGTACCTCGACGACGACACCATCGGCGCCGTCAAGCCGGCGCTCGTCCGGCCACTGGAGCGCCACGACGACGCGGCGGAGATCGAGGCGCGCGGCCTCGGCGCGCCGTTCTCCACGTGCGACTTCGACATCCGGCTGCGGCCGCAGAACGCGGGCGCCTGAGCGCTGGTGCGGTTCGCGAGCTGTGAGGCGGGCGGCCGGCGGTTCGCCGGCCTGGTCGAGGGCGACGTCGTGCGGCCACTGCGCGACGTCGCCGAGCTGGGCCGTGACACCGATGCCGAGCTGCTGGCCGACCCGCCGCTGAACGGCGAGCGGATCCCGCTCGCCGAGGTCGCGCTGCGGCCGGTCGTCCCCGCGCCGGGCAAGGTCGTCTGCATGGGGCTGAACTACCGCGCGCACGTGGACGAGGGCGTCTACGAGGTGCCCGAGTACCCCGCGTTGTTCTGCAAGTTCACGGAGACGCTCGTGGCCGCGGGCGCGCCGGTGCTCGTCCCGCCGGAGTCCTCGGCCGTCGACTACGAGGCGGAGCTCGCCTTCGTGGTCGGCCGCCGGGTGCGCCGCGCGTCGCGCGAGTCGGCGCTCGAGGCGATCGCCGGCTACACGGTCGCCAACGACGTGACGATGCGCGACTACCAGTACAAGACGCACCAGTGGCTCCCAGGCAAGAACTGGGCGAGCTCCACCCCGCTCGGCCCGTTCCTCGTCACGCCCGACGAGGTCGGCGACCCGCACGATCTCGACATCACGCTCGAGCTCAACGGCGAGGTGATGCAGTCCGGCAACACGCGGCAGTTCATCTGGGACATCCCGGCGATCGTGGCCACGATCTCCGAGTTCATCCCGCTCGCGCCGGGTGACGTCGTGCTCACCGGCACGCCGAGCGGCGTCGGGTTCCGGCGCGACCCCAAGGTGCTGTTGCAGGACGGCGACCGCCTCGTGGTCGAGGTGACGCGCGTCGGCCGGCTGGAGAACCCGGTGGCGGCGGAGCGGGTGGGGTGAGCGGCTCCGGGGAACGCCGCGCCGTCGTCTGCCTCTCGTTCGACAACCTCGGCGAGGTCACCGACCTGCAGCGCGGGCTGTGGCCGGAGCACGAGCCGCTCGGGCGTCACTTCTCGGTCACGCGGGCGCTGCCGCGCATCCTCGCCGCACTGGCCGAGACCGGGCTGCGGGCGACGTTCTTCGTCGAGGGCCGCAACACGGAGCTCTACCCGGACACGCTGCAGGAGATCGCCGCGGCCGGGCACGAGGTCGCCTATCACGGCTGGTGCCACGAGGACTGGGCCGGCCTGCCGCCCGAGCGGGAGTTCGAGCTGCTGGAGCGCGGCGTCGAGGCGATGGACGACCTGGGCCTCCGCCCGCAGGGCTTCCGGCCGCCGGGCGGGCGGCTGACCGCGTCCTCGCTCGGGCTGCTCTGCGACCTGGGATTCGCCTACTGCTCGC
>DATMVH010000564.1:0-4061 GCA_035563395.1 Solirubrobacteraceae bacterium | reverse complement strand
CCGGGCCGCCGAGCCGGCATCAGACCGCGACGGGCGCCGGATCGAGCCGGCCCTCGCGGGCGGCCGCGGCGTGCTCGCGGCTCGTGCGCGACGAGATCAGCACGGCGGCGAGGATCGCGCCGACGATCGCGAAGCCGGCGCCGACCGTGAACGCGGCCTGGAAGCCCTCGGTCAGCGCGTTCGGCAGCGCGCTCGGCGCCCCGCCGGCGTCCGCCATCGCGCTCTCCGTGCGGCTGGTGGCCACGGAGGCGAGGATCGCCAGCCCGAGCGCCCCGCCGACCTGCTGCGAGGTGTTGATCAGCCCGGACGCGACGCCCGCCTGCTCCGGGCCGACGCCCGCGACCGCGGCGATGGTCATCGACACGAACGCGAACCCGAGGCCGACCGCGGCCAGCAGCGACGGGAACAGGATGTCCGACACGTAGCCGCCGTCCACGCTGACCTGCGAGAACCAGACGAGGCCGCCCGCGGTCAGGACGAGGCCGGTGACGAACACGGGCTTGAAGCCGATCTTCGTCACCAGGTTCGACGCGAGGCCCGCGGACACGATGATCCCGCCCGCCAGCGGCAGGTACGCGACGCCGGCCTTCAGCGCGTCGTAGCCGAGCACCTGCTGCATGTAGAGGGAGACGAAGAAGAACATCGCGAACAGCGCGGCGGCGACGAGCAGCGCCACGGCGTTCGTCGCGCTCAGCGTCCGCATCCGGAAGATGCCGAAGTCGACGAGCGGCGCGGTGGAGCGCAGCTCGATGAGCACGAACGCGGCCAGCAGCGTGAGCGAGGCGGCGGCCAGGCCGAGCGTCTGGCCCGAGGTCCAGCCGGCGTCGTTCGCGTCGACCAGCGTGTAGACGAGCAGGGAGAGGCCGGCGGTGACCGTGACGGCGCCGGCGACGTCGAAGCGCCGCGGGCCCTCGGTCTTGCTCTCGGGAAGCAGCCGCGGCGCCAGCAGCGCGACGGCGATGCCGATCGGCGTGTTGACGAACAGCACCCACTCCCAGCCGGCGTACTCGGTGAGGATGCCGCCGAGCAGCACGCCGGCCGCGCCGCCGGACCCGGCGACCGCGCCCCAGACGCCGAGCGCCTTGTTGCGTGCGGCGCCCTCGGCGAACATCACGGTGAGCAGGGAAAGGGCCGCCGGGGAGAGCAGCGCGCCGCCGAGACCCTGCGCCGCACGAGCCGCGATGAGCATGCCGGGGCTCGTGGCGAGCCCGCCGGCGAGGGAAGCGAGGGCGAAGACGACGAGGCCGGCCATGAACATGCGCCGCCGGCCGAGCAGGTCGGCCAGTCGCCCGCCGAGCAGCAGGAAGCCGCCGAAGACGAGGACGTAGCCGTTGACGACCCACGAGAGGTCGCTCTGGGAGAAGTTCAGGTCGCGCCCGATCGACGGCAGCGCGACGTTCACGATGGAGGCGTCCAGCACGACGATGAACTGGGCCGCCGCCAGCAGGGCGAGCGCGAGCCCGAGGCTGCGCTTGTCTGTCGTTGCGGTCAAGAGAGCTCCTGGGGACGGGGGACCGACGTAAGAAGGTGAAGTCGAGTTCCGCTTACGATTCGGCACCATATGGAGCCGCGGTTCCGCTTGTAAGGGGGGCTATCCTCACTCCCATGGGCCGTGCTGCCGCACCCCCTGTGCCAGCCGCGGCGGAGCCTGTGGTGCGCCCGCTCCGGGCCGACGCGCGGCGCAACCGCGAGCGCATCCTCGAGGCCGCGAAGTCCGTCTTCGCCGACCAGGGGGCGGACGCCCAGATCGACGACGTCGCGCGCCGCGCGAAGGTCGGCGTCGGCACCGTCTACCGGCACTTCCCGACCAAGGACGCGCTGCTCGACGCGCTCGTCCGCCAGCGCTTCGACCAGATCACGCAGCTCGCCGACGCGGCGCTCGAGCGCGACGACGCGTGGGACGCGTTCCGCGACCTCGTGTGGCGCTCGGCCGAGCTGAACGCGCTCGACCGCGGGTTCTGCGACGCGATCGCCCACCACGACCAGTCGGCCGTCGCCGTCGAGTGCGGGCTCACGGGTCGCGTCGCGGAGCTCATGGCCCGCGCGCAGGCGGACGGCACGATGCGCGCCGACGCCTCGACGGAGGACATCGGGGTGATGATGGTCGGGCTCGGGTCCGTCGTGCGCACCATCCCGGCGCCCGCCGCCTGGCGCCGCTACGTGACCCTCATGCTCGACGGGCTGCGCGCCTCGTAGAGTTCGGGGGCATGGCCGCTCCCGACCTCGCCGATCCAGAGCTCGCCCGCGTCGAATGGAACCTCGAGCCGCTGCTCGACGGTGCCGGTGACGGCGCCGCGGGTGTCGAATCGCTGCTGGACGACGCGCGCCGCCGCGCCGACGCCTTCGCCGCGGCCCACGCCGGCCGCGTCGGCGAGCTCGACGGTCCCGGCCTCGTCGCCGCGATGGACGAGCTCGCCGAGATCCAGGACCTGATCGGCCGCGCCGGCTCCTACGCGTCGCTGTGGTTCTCGACGAACACGGCGGATCCGCCGCGGGGCGCGCTGCTGCAGAAGGTGCAGGAAAAGGGCGCGCAGCTCGAGACGAAGCTCCTGTTCTTCGAGCTCGAGTGGGCGGCGCTCGACGACGAGCGCGCCGAGGAGCTGCTCGCCGCGGAGGGGCTGGACGCCGCGCGGCACCACCTTCGCAGCGCGCGCCGGTACCGGCCCCACCTGCTCTCGGAGCCCGAGGAGAAGATCCTCGCCGAGAAGGCGCTGACGAGCAACGCCGCCTGGGCGCGGCTGTTCGAGGAGCAGACGGCGGCGATCGAGGTCGACCTCGGCGGCGAGGACGGCCGGGTGGCCCTCGAGATCGCCCTGTCGCAGCTCTTCTCGCCGGACCGCGAGGTGCGCCGGCACGCCGCCGAGCGCGTCACCGCGGCGCTCGAGCCCGGGCTGCGGGTGCGCGGCTACGTGCTGAACACGCTGCTGGCCGACAAGATGGTCGACGACCGCCTGCGCCGCTACCCGCACTGGCTCGCCAGCCGCAACCTCGCCAACGAGGCGTCCGACGAGTCCGTCGCGGCGCTGATCGACGCGGTGCGCAGCCGCTACGAGCTGCCGCGGCGGTGGTACCGGCTGAAGGCGCGGCTGCTCGGGCTCGACCGGCTGGCGGATTACGACCGGATGGCCGCGGTCACGGACGAGGACCTCACGATCCCGTGGTCGGAGGCGCGCGACCTGGTGCTCGACTCCTACGCGAGCTTCTCCCCTGCGCTCGCCGACACGGCGCGCGCGTTCTTCGACGGCAACTACATCGATGCGCCGGTCCGCCCCGGCAAGCGCGGCGGGGCGTTCTGCGCGTACGCGGTGCCGTCGGCGCACCCCTACGTGCTGCTCAACTACACGGCGCGGCGGCGCGACGTGCTGACGCTGGCGCACGAGCTCGGGCACGGCGTGCACGCCGCGCTCGCCCGGCCGCAGGGCGTCTTCCACTTCGCCACCCCGCTGACCATGGCCGAGACCGCGAGCGTCTTCGGCGAGACGATCGTCTTCGGCCGGCTGCTCGGCCAGTCGCCGACCCCCGAGTCCCGCCTCTCGCTGCTGGCCGAGAGCATCGAGGGGTCGATCGCGACGGTCTTCCGCCAGGTCGCCATGAACCGCTTCGAGGACCTCGCCCACACGACCCGGCGGGAGGAGGGCGAGCTGGCGCTCGACCGCATCAACGGGCTGTGGGCGCAATCTCAGGAGGAGCTCCTCGGCGACGCCGTCGAGGTGACCGAGGGCTACCGGTCGTGGTGGTCCTACGTGCCGCACTTCATCAACACGCCGGGCTACGTCTACGCCTACGCCTACGGACAGCTGCTCGCGCTCGCGGTGTACGCGCGCTACGAGGAGCTCGGCGAGGCGTTCGTGCCGTCGTACCTCGAGCTGCTGTCGGCCGGCGGCTCCATGCCGCCCGAGGAGCTCGGGCGGATCGTCGGCGTCGACCTCGCGGACCCGGGCTTCTGGGACACCGGGCTCGCGCTCGTGGAGCGCCAGCTCGACGCCGCGGAGTCGGCCGCGCGCGAGGCCGGCCGGCTGGACTGACCGGCCGGCTCGACCGACCCGTCGGGGCGACGGCGG
>DATMVH010000563.1:0-2569 GCA_035563395.1 Solirubrobacteraceae bacterium | reverse complement strand
CGCTGCGCGGGCAGGCCGGCCTTCTTCAGGTGCTCCTGGAGCAGCTCGCGGCCCGTGTGCTCGGAGTCCTCGCGCGACTCCGCCTTGAACCACGCCTTGATCTTGTTGCGCGCACGGGTGGTCTTCACCACGGCGAGCCAGTCGCGCGACGGGCCGCGCTCGCGCTTGGAGGTGAGGACCTCCACGATGTCGCCGGACTTGAGCTCGTAGTGGAGCGGGACGATCTTGCCGTTCACCCTCGCGCCCACGCAGCGGTGGCCGACGTCCGTGTGGACCTCGTAGGCGAAGTCGAGCGGCGTCGCCCCGGCGGCGAGCGACTTGACCTCGCCCTTCGGGGTGAAGACGAAGACCTCCTCCTCGACGAGCTCGCCGCGCAGGTTGTCGGCGAACTCGCGCGGATCGTCGACGTCGCGCTGCCAGTCGAGCAGCGACTTCAGCCACTTCAGCTTCGCGTCCGTCGGGTCGATCACGCCGTTGCGGCCGGCGTTCTCCTTGTAGCGCCAGTGCGCGGCGACGCCGTACTCGGCCGTCTCGTGCATGTCGCGCGTGCGGATCTGAATCTCGAGCGGCCTGCCCTCCGGCCCGATCACCGTCGTGTGAAGGGCCTGGTACATGTTGAACTTGGGCATGGCGATCATGTCCTTGAACCGCCCGGGCAGCGGCTTCCACAGCGAGTGGATCACGCCCACCGCGCCGTAGCAGTCCTTCACCGAGTCGACGATCACCCGCATGGCCGTGAGGTCGTAGATCTCGTTGAACTCGCGGCCCTTCTTCGTCATCTTCGAGTAGATGGAGTAGAAGTGCTTCGCCCGCCCGGAGATCTCCGCGCGGATCCCCAGGCCCTCCAGCTCGTGGGCGAGGTAGCCGCCCGCCTTGGCGACGTAGCGCTCGCGCTCCTCGCGCTGCTGGCTGACGAGGCCCTTGATCTCCTGGTACTTGCGCGGGTGGAGCGTCGCGAACGAGAGGTCCTCGAGCTCCCACTTGATCGCGTGGATGCCGAGGCGATGCGCCAGCGGCGCGTAGATCTCGAGCGTCTCCTTGGCCTTCTCGATCTGCTTCTGCTTCGGCATCGCGCCGAGCGTGCGCATGTTGTGGAGGCGGTCGGCGAGCTTGATGAGGATGACCCGGATGTCGGTGGCCATCGCGACCATCATCTTGCGGTAGTTCTCGGCCTGCGCCTCGTCGCGCGACTGGAAGGTGATGCCGGTGAGCTTCGTCACGCCGTCCACGAGGCCCGCGATCTCGTCGCCGAAGGCGTCGCGCACCTCGTCGAGCGAGGCGGTCGTGTCCTCCACGGTGTCGTGCAGCAGCGCGGCGCACAGCGTCTCGGTGTCGAGGCGCATGCCCGCGCAGATCTTCGCGACCCCGACGGGGTGCGTGATGAAGTCCTCGCCGGACTGGCGGCGCTGGTCCGCGTGGTGCTCGCACGCGAAGACGAAGGCCTCGGCGACCGCGCGGCGGTCGACCTTGCGGGCCACCTCCTCCGCGTGCTCCTCGATGATCGCGAACAGGTCGGCGAGCAGATCGCGCTCGAACGCGTTGAGGCCGGCCGGCACGCTCGCCGGCGCGCCGTGCGGGTGCTCCTGGCGGTCGACGGGCGTGTGGCCGCGGACCGCGACCGCGTCCGGCGCGGCATCGAGCGGCAGGCCGCGGCCGTTGCCGTCGGCCGGCGACGGGAGGGGCGTCTGCTCGTGCTGATCCGTCATGCGGTGCCTTGCGTCAAGGGTAGCCCAGGAGGCGGTCGCGCGGGCGAGCCCGGCGCCCCGGATCAGCCTCATGCCGCGCGCACGGCGGGCTCGTTCGTCCGGCGGTCCACCCGCGGCCCGCGCGGTTCCTCCAGCATGGCCATCCCGTCGCGGAGCCGGCGCTGATAGGCGAGGAAGGCCGGGGAGTGCTCGAGTGCGGTGCGCCCGTCCACGGGGAGGACGCGGACGCGCAACGGGGCGCGCCCGACCTCGACGAGGCCGAGCTCGGCGAGGACGCGTACCAGCCGGCCGGCCAGCGCACCCGTCCGCGGCGGCGCCGCGTCGCCGCGCAGGAGCGCCTCGAGCGCGGCGCCCTCGGCGGCGCCCGCCGCGCGCAGCGCCCGGTAGCAGTCGGCCAAGGCCGCCCGCAGGTCGAGCTCCCACGCGTGGACGCGGCGGGCGAAGGCGCGCTCCGCGCCGCCCCAGGCGAGGTGCGCCCAGCCGCGGCCGGGCAGCCCCGCGAGGATGGCCTGGAGGTGGGCGTGCGGGGGCGGGTCGATCGCCACGACGTGCGCGAACGGCGCCGCGATCTGCGGGTCGTCCTCGAGCGCGGCCCAGGTGGTCGCGGCGAACCCGCCGACCCGGTCGCGCAGCGCGGCGGCGCGGTGCCCGGCATGCGCGCACACCGCGAGCACGGCGGCTCCGGAGGCGACGAGATCGCCGAGCAGGCCGGCGATCCCGCTGCCCTGGGCGTCGCGGAGCGTGCGGGCGCCGCGGGCGGGGATTCCGGGCGAGCGGTGCGGCCACGGCTCCAGCCCCCGGTCGAGCTCCGCCTCCACGGCGGCGGCGAACGGCGCCTCGCCCACGATCTCGACGCCGCGCCG
>DATMVH010000562.1:0-2528 GCA_035563395.1 Solirubrobacteraceae bacterium | reverse complement strand
CGCTGCGCGTCACGGGCGCCTCGCGCGCCGCCGCACGCGCGGCGGCGGCCGAGCACTTCGCCGCCTTCGGGCTCGCGGGCTTCGAGCGGGCGCGGCCGGCCGCCCTGTCCGGCGGCATGCGCCAGCGCGTGTCGTTCATGCGCACGCTGCTCTCCGGCCGCCCCGTGCTGTGCCTCGACGAGCCGTTCGGCGCACTCGACGCGCTGACCCGCACGCAGATGCAGAACTGGCTCGCGAGCGCGCTCGGGCGCGATCCGCGCACGGTCCTGCTCGTCACCCACGACGTCGAGGAGGCCGTGCTCCTGGCGGACCGCGTCGTCCTGCTCTCGCCGCGCCCGGGCCGCGTCCTCAAGCGGCTCGACGTCGAGCTGCCGCGGCCGCGCCGGCGCGGCGACCCCGCGGTCGTCGCGCTGCGCGAGCGCGCGCTGGACGTGCTGGGGGCGGCATGACCGCGGCGCTCCTGCTGCTCGCCGCCGTCGCGGCGTGGGAGGCCGTCGTGCGCGCGGGCGCGGTCGACGACCTCATCCTCCCCGCGCCGACGCAGGTCCTCGACGCGCTCTGGACCGACCGGGACCTGCTCGCCGCGGACCTGTGGGTGACCGCCTACGAGGTGCTGCTCGGGCTCGCCGCGGCGATCGCGGTCGGCGCGGCGCTCGCCGTGGCGATGCACCTGTCGCCGACGCTGCGGCGCGCGCTGCGCCCGCTCGTCATCGGCTCCCAGGCCGTGCCCGTCCCCGTGATCGCGCCGCTGGTCGTGCTCGTGCTCGGGTTCGGGCTCGCGCCGAAGGTCCTGCTCGTCGCGCTCGTCTGCTTCTTTCCCGTGACCATCAACGTCTACGACGGCCTGCGCGACGCCGATCCCGACGCGCGCCGGCTGCTTCGCTCTCTCCAGGCCACGCGCTGGCAGGCGCTGCGGCTCGTCGAGGCGCCTTCCGCGCTGCCGGCCGCGTTCACCGGCGTGAAGGTCGCCGCCGCGGTGGCCGTGATCGGTGCCGTGTTCGCCGAGTGGGCGGGCGCGGACGCCGGCCTCGGCCGCACGCTCCTCACCGCCAACGGGCAGCTCGAGACCGCGCGCGCCTTCGCGGCCACGCTGCTGCTCTTCCTGCTCGCCGTCGCCCTGTACGGCGCGTTCGCCGCGCTCGAGCGCCGCGTCGTCGACTGGACGCCCCGAACCGACCCCGGAGGACGATGACCCGCGCACGACTCGCCCTGCTGCTCGCGCTGCCCGTGCTGCTGCTCGCCGGCTGCGGCGAGAAGCCCGAGCCGAGCGGCGACGGGACGCCAGGCCGGGCGGAGGAGCTCCGGCTCGTCCTCGACTACTTCCCGAACGCCGACCACGCGGGCATCTACGCGGCGGCGGAGTCCGGTGAGTACGGGCGCGCCGGCCTCGACGTGGAGATCCAGGCGCCGCCGGACCCGTCCGCGCCGCTGAAGCTCTTGCAGGCCGGGCGCGCCGACCTCGCGATCTCCTACGAGCCGGAGCTGCTGCTGGCGCGCGACAAGGACCTCGGGCTCGTGGCCGTCGGCGCGCTCGTGCAGAAGCCGCTCACCTCGCTGATGTCGCTGCCGCGGGCCGGCATCCGCTCCGCTCGCGACCTGCGCGGCAAGCGCGTCGGCACCGCCGGGATCCCCTACCAGTCGGCGTATCTCGAGACGATCCTGGCCGAGGCGGGCGTCGACCCCGCGTCGGTGCGCGAGACGAACGTTGGCTTCAACCTCGTGCCGGCGCTGCGCTCGAAGCGGGTCGACGCGACGCTCGGGGCCTTCTGGAACTACGAGGGCATCCAGCTCGCGCGCCAGGGCGACCGGCCGCGCATCCAGCGGATGGAGGACCTCGGCGTCCCGACCTACGCCGAGCTCGTCTTCGTCGCGCGGCGCGAGGACCTCGACGAGGACGGCGCCTCGCGGATCCGCCGCTTCCTGCAGGCCACCGCGCGCGGCCACGAGCTGCTCCGGACGGAGCCGGAGACCGGGCTGGACGGGCTGCTGGCCGCCGACCCCGGGCTCGACCGCGGGCTGCAGGCGGCCGTGATCGACGCGACGCTGCCCGTCTTCTTCCCCGCCGACGAGAGCAAGCCGTTCGGCTGGCAGAACCCGGACGAGTGGGACGCCTACGCGGCGTGGATGCGCGAGAACGACCTGATCACGCAGCCGCTGCCGGGCGCGCGGGCGATGACGAACGAGTTCCTGCCCGGCGAGGGGCTCGACCCCGGCCGCCAGAGCTGAGGCGTCCGAGCAGCCCCGTGGCGCCGGCGTAGCGCAGGTACTCGCCGGCCAGTCCCTGCCACTCGCCGTAGCGGCCGAAGAACTCGCGCACCACGGGCTCCTCGGCGCGAGCACGCGGATTCCCGGTGAGGACGCGGCCGACGAGCTTGAGGAAGCCGAGGTCGCCGGCCGGGACGCGGTCGTGGTGGCCGTGCCCGTGCAGCGCGAGCGCCTCGAGCGTCCACGGGCCGATCCCGGCGATCGCCCGGAGCCGCCGCCAGGCCGGCGTGGGATCCGCGGCGAGCAGGTCGGCGCGCCCGGCG
>DATMVH010000561.1:0-2636 GCA_035563395.1 Solirubrobacteraceae bacterium | reverse complement strand
CACGAGCAGGTCGCCGGGCGCGAGGACGTCCGGGAGGTCCGCGAACCGCGCGTGGCGCACGCCGCCGGGAGGGAGGCCCGCCACGAGCAGGCGCACCGCGTCGCGCGCGGCGGGCGGCGCGTGCGCCTCGAGCGTCGACGGGGCGAGCGCGGCGACGGCGGCGCTCATCGCCAGTCCACCGCGGCGTAGCGGCCGCTCGGCAGCTCGTCCTCGAGCAGCCGCAGCAGCCGGGGGACGCTCTCCTCGGGCGGCGGGCGGTCGGAGATGTCCTCGCCCGGGAACGCGTCCTGCTGCATCTGCGTCCGCATGTCGCCGGGGTCGTAGGCGTAGACGCGGAGGTCCGGCCGCTCCTGCGCGAGCACGCGGGTGAGGTGCTCCAGCGCGGCCTTGCCGGCCCCGTAGCCGCCCCAGCCCTCGTACGGCTCGACGGCGGCGTCGGAGGTGATGTTCACGATGCGCGCGCCCGGGCGGAGGAGCGGCAGCGCCCGCTGGACGAGCCCGAGCGGCGCGATCGTGTTCGTGCGCAGCACGTCGGCGAGCGCCGGCAGGGGAAGCTCCGCCACCGCCGGGAGCGGGCTCGGGCCGAGGATGCCCGCGTTGTTGACGAGCGCGTCGAGCTCGCCGCCGCAGGCCTCGACGAGCGCGGCGCGGTGCGCGTCGTCGGCGACGTCGCCGGAAACGGCGATCACCTCCGTGCGCTCCGCGAGCGCCGCCCGGACCGCCTCGAGGGCCGCGGCGCCGCGGGCGTCCAGGACCAGCCGCCAGCCGCGCTCGGCGAGCGCCTCGGCGAGGGCGCGGCCGAGGCCCCGGGAGGCGCCGGTGACGATCGCGGTGGGCATGGAACCGAGGCTACGCCGCGCCGCGCCCGGTTCCCATGAGCAATTGGGCGTAGGCCTGAGGGCCTACGCGAGGCCCTCCCGCACCGCGTGCAGCGCCGCCTGCGTCCGGTCCGCCACCCCGAGCTTGTGGAGGATGCGGCTGACGTGGATCTTCGCCGTCTTCTCGGCGATGCCGAGCTCGAGCGCGATCCGCTTGTTCGAGAAGCCGCGGCCGAGCAGCGCGAGCACCTCGCGCTCGCGCGGGGTGAGGCGCGGAGCGGCGGGCTCCTGCGGCGGCGCCGCGGGCTCCGCGAGCTCTTCGAGCACCCGCGCGGCGACCGCGGGGTGCAGCAGCGCCTCCCCGCCGTGCACGGTGCGGATCGCGCGCACGAGGTCGGGCGGGCCGACGTCCTTGAGCAGGTAGCCGGCCGCCCCGGCACGCACGGCGGGCAGCACCTTGTCGTCGTCCAGGAAGCTCGTGAGCGCGATCACCCGCGGCGCGGCGCGCTCCGCCGCGATCCGGCGGATCGCCTCGACCCCGTCCATTCGCGGCATCACGAGGTCCATCAGCACGACGTCGGGCGCGTGCTCGCGCACCGCGCGCACCGCCTCCTCCCCGTCCGCGACGTCGGCGACGACCTCGATGTCATCCTGGAGCGCCAGGAAGGTCCGCAGGCCCTGGCGCACGACCGCGTGGTCGTCAGCGATGAGGACGCGGATCAAGCGCGAGCTCGAGGTCGACGGTCGTCCCCGCGCCCGCGGCGGAGCTGATCCGGAGCGCCGCGCCGATCGCGCCGGCGCGCTCCTCCATCGAGGTCAGGCCGAGGCTGCGCGAGCGGACGCCGGCCGCGTCGGGGTCGAAGCCGGCGCCGTCGTCGGCCACGGACAGCGCCACGGCATCCGGCCGCTCGTCGAGCCGTACCCGCACCGAGCTCGCCCGCGCGTGGCGGAGCGCGTTGTGCAGCGCCTCCTGGGCGACCTTGAAGAGCTCCTCGTCGACGCCCGGGCGCAGGCGCGGCTCGCCCGTGTGCTCGAGCGCGATCGGGAGCCGGTGCGCGCGCGAGAGCACGTCGACGTGCTTGGCGAGCGCGGCCGCGAGGCCCTCCGTCTCGATCGCGGCCGGGCGGAGCTGGAAGACGAGCGACCGCAGCTCCGCGATCGCCTCCTGCGCGAGCGCCTGCAGCCGCCCGACCTCGCCGCGCGCGTCCTCGGAGGAGCGCTCGAGGAGCGTCGCCGCGGACTGCGCGCTCAGCACGATCCCGAACAGCTTCTGCACGACCGAGTCGTGCAGGTCGCGCGCGAGCCGGTTGCGCTCCTCGATCACGCTCAGCTCACGGGCGCGCTCGTACAGCCGCGCGTTGTCGATGGCGATCGCCGCGTGCGCGGCGAGCATCACGATGAGCCGCTCGTCCTCGCCGGTGAACGACGGCGCCCCCTCGCGGTCCGTGAGGTAGAAGGCGCCGAGCACCCCGTCGCGCGAGCGGATCGGCACGCCGAGGAACGACGCCATCTGCGGGTGCCCGCGCGGCCACCAGCCGCGGAAGCGCGGGTCGCGGCGCACGTCGTCGGTGCGGAAGGGCTGCGTCTCGTCCAGCATCGCGCCGAGCAGCCCGTGCGTCCGCGGCAGCGGGCCCATGGCCGCGACCTCCTCGTCGGTCATGCCGGCGGTGATGAACTGCGCGAAGTTCCCCTCGCCGTCCGGCACGCCGAGCGCCGCGTAGCGCGCCCTCGCGAGGTCGCGCGCGACGTGGACGAGCCGGCGCAGGACGCGCTCGACCGACCGCTCGGCGGCGATGGCGAGCACGGCGTCGCTCATCG
>DATMVH010000560.1:0-5396 GCA_035563395.1 Solirubrobacteraceae bacterium | reverse complement strand
CGGCGACGGCGACGGCGCGACCGGTGCCGGCCGACTGACCGCGGCCGCGCGCGGCTCAGTCGCTCGTCCCGCGGCCCGTCGCCAGGTCGCGCATGCGGTCGAACAGCGACGCCGCCGGGCCCGCCGCCAAGCGCGGGAGCGGCTCGTTGGGGACGTTGGGGTGCGGGTGCGTCGGCGCCACCTTCTTGAACGCCTCGACGCGGGCCCCGAGCTTGCGCAGGTCGTCCGCGTCGATGACCTGGCGCATGTGGGCGAACATCTCGCCCTCCTCCTCGGCGATGTGCTCGCGGATCTCGCGCATGAGCGTCGCGAGCTCGTCGTCGAAGCGGGGATCGTCGGCGTCGAGCTTCTCCAGCCGCGCGAGCGTCTCCTCGGCCTCGGCATGCTCCTTGCGGGCCCGCTCGGCCTGCTCGGCGCTCACCTTGCGGTCCACCTGCGGATACACGAGGACCTCCTCGGCGACGGAGTGGCGGACGAGCTCGATCGTCACCTGGTCGGCGACGTCCTTGCGCCGCTTCCTGGCCTCGTCGGTCGCCGCGCCGCGGAGCGACTCCAGCTCCGCGAACATCTCCTCCACCTCGCGGTGATCGTGCTCGAGGACCTCGATCACGTCGCGCTGCTCGTCAGCCATGACGGCCTCCTCACCGGTCGACTCCAACAAAGGTGTGCCCGCTCGGCGAGCGCGCGAACCGGCGTCAGGAGCGCGCCGCGAGCCGCACCGGCAGCCGCACCGGTCCCCGGTCGCCGGCCGGCCCGGCGAAGACGCCGGCGATGCGGGTCCCGCACGCGGAGCAGCGACCGTCGTCGCTCAGCCCGTAGGCGCCTAAGCGGTACCAGTCGCGCTCGACGACCAGGGCGCCGCAGCCGGGACAGTACGTGCTGCCGCCGGCGGCGTCGTGCACGTTGCCCGTGTAGACGAAGCGCAGCCCGTTGTCGCGCGCGATCGAGCGCGCGCGGGTGAGGGTCTCGGGCGGCGTCGGCGGCCGGTCCCGCAGCTTGTAGTCGGGGTGGAAGGCCGTGAAGTGCAGCGGGACGTCGGTGCCGAGGCGCTGGGCGATCCACCGGGTCATCCGGTCAATCTCGTCCGGCGCGTCGTTGAGCCCGGGAATGAGCAGGTTCGTGATCTCGAACCAGACGTCCGTCTCGTGCCGGAGGTACTCGAGCGTCTCGAGGACGGGCTGCAGGTGACCGGAGCACGTGCCGGCGTAGAACCGCTCCGTGAAGCCCTTGAGGTCGACGTTGGCGGCGTCCATGTGCGCGTAGAACTCGGCCCGGGGCTCCGCGCACATGTAGCCGGCCGTGACGGCGATCGCCTTGACGCCGCGGGCGTGGCAGGCGTCGGCCACGTCCATGGCGTACTCCATGAAGATCACCGGGTCGTTGTAGGTGAACGCGACCGCGGCGCACCCGAGCCGCCGCGCGGCGTCGGCGATCGCGTCCGGCGACGCCGCGTCCGCGAGCGTGTCGAACTCGCGCGACTTGGAGATGTCCCAGTTCTGGCAGAACCGGCAGCCGAGGTTGCAGCCGGCGGTCCCGAACGACAGCACCGACGTCCCGGGAAGGAAGTGGTTGAGCGGCTTCTTCTCGACCGGGTCGACGCAGAAGCCGCTCGACCGGCCGTACGTCGTCAGCACGATGTCCTCGCCGTCACGGGCGCGGACGAAGCAGAACCCCCGCTGTCCGTCGCGGAGGCGGCAGGCGCGCGGGCAGACGTCGCACTGCAGGCGCCCGTCCGCCAGCCGGTGCCAGTGCTTCGTCGCGAGCGGTCGCATCGAACCTCGCGCGAGCGTAGCGCCCGCCCGGACGATGCGCGACAGCGGGACGCGGGTACGGTGAGGGTGCCATGGACGCAGACCACCCGGGCGGGTCCCGGGAGACGCCGACGCCCACGGCCGCGACGCCGCCCGCGCCCGCCGACGGGCTGGAGCTCGCGCTGGTGGACGTCCTCTTCGAGTGGGCGCCGCTCGGGATCGGCCTGTGGGACCGCGACGGGCGCTACGTGCGGGTGAACGAGCGTCTCGCGGAGATGCACGGGCTGCCCGCGGCCGCGCACGTCGGGCGGACGATCGCCGACATCGCCGGCGACCTGGGCGCGTCCGTCGCGACCGCGATCCGCGCCGTCATCGAGACCGGCGTGCCGGTTCTGAACCGCGAGGTCACCGGCCAGCTGCCGACCCGGCCCGGCGTGGAGCGCCACTGGCGGGTGTCGTGGGTGCCCGTCCGTCGCGGGGGCGAGGTCGCCGGCGCGGCCGCGCTCGTCCTGGAGCTCACGGAGCAGGTCGCGGCGGAGCACGAGCGTGACGCCCTGCTCGCCGCCGAACGCGACCTGCGCCGCCGCGCCGAGTTCCTCGCGCGGGCCTCCGAGCTCCTCGACGCGAGCCTCGACTACGAGGAGATGCTGTCCCGGGTGGCGCACATCGCGGTCCCCGATCTCGCCGACTGGTGCGCCGTCGACCTCCTCGACGGCGGCGGCCGGATCCGGCGGCTCGCGGTCGCGCACGCGGACCCCGCGAAGGAGCGCTACGCGTGGGAGCTCAGCGAGCGCTACCCCGTCCGCCCCGACGAGGAGGTCGGCGTCGCCAAGGTGCTGCGCACCGGCCGCACCGAGGTGTTCTGGGAGATCCCCGACGAGGTCCTCGCGTCCGCCGCGCGGGACCCGGAGCAGCTTCGCCTCAGCCGGGCGCTGGGCATCACGGGCGGCGTGCTCGCGCCGCTCACCGCCCGCGGAAGGGTCTTCGGGGTGGTGTCGTTCGTGTGGTCCGAGGGCGCGCGCAAGGTCACCGCGGACGACGTGCCGATGATCGAGGACCTCGCCCGCCGCGCCGGCATGGCCATCGACAGCGCTCGCCTGCGCGAGGAGCAGGGGCACATCGCGTCCGTGCTCCAGCGCAGCCTCCTGCCGCAGAAGCTGCCGACGCCCCGGTGGCTGCAGGTCGGCGCGTCCTACCACGCGGCGGGCCGCGCCAACGAGGCGGGGGGCGACTTCTACGACGTGGTCCTGCTCGGCCCCGACAGCGCCGCCGCCGTCGTCGGCGACGTCCGCGGCAAGGGCCCCGAAGCGGCCGCGGTGACCGCGCTGTGCCGGCACACCCTGCGCGCCGGCGCCCTGGAGGGTCACGACGCGGTGGCCATGTTGCGCCTCCTCAACCGGGCGCTGCGCGCCTACGGCGAGCGCAACGAGGTGATCGCCTTCGCCACCGTCGCGCTCGCGCTGATGGAGCAGCGCCCGGACGGGACGGTGAGCGCGCGCCTGTACTCCTGCGGGCATCCTCCGCCCCTGCTGCGGCGAACCGGCGGGACGACCGCCGTCGAGCTCCGCGGCACCCTGCTCGGCATCACCGACGACCTGGGCGTCGACTGCGCGGCCGTGACGATGACCGACGCCGACACGCTGCTGCTCTACACCGACGGCGCCATCGAGGCCCGCCCGGTGTCCGCGTCGCTCGGCGAGCAGGGCCTGGCGGCGCTGCTGGACGACCTGGCCGACGTGCCCCCGCGGGAGCTCGTGGCGCGCATCGAGGCGGCCATCCTCGCCCGCCAAGGGGAGGAGCCGCGGGACGACATCGCGATGGTCGCGCTCCGGCTCTGCCCGCCGGCGCGGGGCGCCGACCGGTGAGCGCCACGCTGGACCGCAGCCGCTTCGTGCTCGAGCTCGACGAGGACTTCGCCGCCCCCGCGCTCGACCCGCGGCGATGGGTCGCGCACTACCTGCCGCACTGGACGACGCCGGACCGCTCGGCCGCGCGCTACGACCTCCGCCCCGACGGGCTTCGCCTGCGGATCGACGCCGACCAGCCCGCATGGCGCGCCGAGGACGGCGAGCTGCGCGTGTCCAACCTCCAGACCGGCACCTTCTCCGGGCCGGCCGGCTCACCGGTCGGGCAGCACCGGCACCGGCCGGACCTGACGGTCAGGACGCCGCAGCCGGCGCGCCGCCTCTACACGCCGCGCGGCGGCCTGGCCGAGGCGGTCATGCGCGCGAGCGCCGACCCGACCTGCATGCTCGCGTTCTGGCTCGTCGGGTTCGAGGAGGAGTCACCCGAGGCGTCCGGGGAGATCTGCGTCGCCGAGCTGTTCGGGAACGCGATCGGGCCGCACCGGTCGCGAGTGCGGATCGGCGTCAAGGCGCACCACGACCCGCGCCTCGCGGACGACATGGAGGAGGTGGAGCTCGCGCTCGACGCCACGGAGTGGCACCGCTACGCCGCCGAATGGACGCCCGAGCGGATTCGCTTCTACGTCGACGACCGCCTCGTCCGCACCGTGCACCAGCGCATCGGCTATCCCCTGCAGCTCATGCTCGACCTCTTCGAGTTCCCCGCGGGCGCGCGGCGCGACCCGGCCGCGTATCCGAAGGTCGGGGAGGTCAGCGCCGTCCGGGGCTACCGGCCGGCGGGCTGACGCTCACAGCTCGTCGAGCGCGCGCCGGATCCGCTTGACGGACACGGTCCCGCGCGTGCCGAGCCCCTGCGCGAAGTGGCTGACCCGCAACTCCTCGAGCGCCCAGCGGACGTCACGCAACGCCGCCGGCACCGGCCGCCCGCGCGGCCACGCGGCGAGCTTGCGCTCGTAGGCCTCCTCGAGCTCGTGCACCGCCCGCATGCGGTCGCGGTCGCCCGCCACCACGGCGGGCAGGCGCTCGAGCCGCCGCGCCGCGGCGCGCACGTAGCGCTCGACGTCGGCCAGCCGCGCCGCGCCGGTGGCCGTCACGAAGCCCGGCGGGAGCAGCCGGCGCAGCTGGCGCTCGACGTCGCGCCGTGCGGGCACGACCGGGTCGGCGACGAGCGGCTCCATCCGGCGGCGGACCTCGCGTTCGGCGTCGAGAATCCGGGCCACCTGCCGGACCACCCGCAGCGTCGTCTCGGCGAGGTTGCCCGCCACGTGGTCGCGCAGCCGGGCGAAGCCCGCCTCGTCCCACGCCGGCCCGCCCGCCTGCGCCACGAGCGCGTCCACCGCGGCGACCATCGCGTCCTCCAGCACCGCGGCGACGCTCCCGTGCGGCGCCACGGCGAGCGCGAGCTGCTCCGCGGAGGAGAGCCGCCCCTGCACCCACCGCAGCGGCGACGGGCTCGTGAGCAGCAGCAGCCGCCGGGTGCCGAGCGGCATCGCCGCGGCCTGCGCCTCCGGCGTGTCGAGCACGCGCACGCCCGCGGTCCGCCCCTCGTCCACCAGCGCCGGGTACGCCTGCACGCCGGTGCCGGGGAGCGACACCGTCCGCGGGAGCGTGCCGATCGTCCACGCGCGCAGCCCGCTGCGTTCCAGTCCCGCGGTCGCCGCCGCGAGCTCCGCGCGCAGGCGCGGGCGGACCTGCTCGCGCAGCGCGTCGAGATCGCGCCCCTCGGCGAGCACCCGGCCGTTCTCGTCCTCCACGCTGAACGTCATCCGCAGGTGCGCCG
>DATMVH010000559.1:0-3659 GCA_035563395.1 Solirubrobacteraceae bacterium | reverse complement strand
GCAGGCCGAGCTCGTCCGCGACGCCCGCGGCGCCGTACGGCACCCCGAGCTCGAAGCGCTCACGCCGCTGCTCCTCTCGCTCGGAGTCCGCGAGCATGCGGACGAACAGCAGCGCGAAGGCTGAGGTCATGACGATGAGCTCCCACGTCATCATCATCGCGCCGGCCAGCTGCTGGTCCTCGCCGGCCGTGAGGCCCCACATCCGCGGCTGGTCGCCGTAGAAGCCGTAGAAGCCCACCGGCGAGAACGCGATCGCGCTCGCGAGCACCCCCGTGACGAACTTCGCGCCGCCCATGTACGCGCCGACGCTCGGGCCGCGCAGCGGGAAGCGCGATCGGATGGGCGAGAAGACGTGGCCCCAGAAGATCAGCCCGGTGGTCACGAAGAGCAGGTGCTGGGCGACGTGGGCCTCGGCGTTGCGCAGCGCGAGCTCGTACATCGCGGGGATGTGCCACGTCCACAGCATCCCCCCGTAGAGCAGCACCGCGAAGGCAGGGTGGGCGAGCGGGCCGATCGCCCGCTCCACGCCTTGCAGGCGCGCGGTGACCGGCCGGAGGAGCACCTTGCTGAGGCCCAGGTAGAAGAGGATCGGCGCCACGTCGAGCAGCAGGATGTGCTGCGCCATGTGCCACGAGAACATCTGCTCGCCGAGGCGGTCCACCGGCGAGATCAGCGCGACGGCCAGCGCGAGCAGCGCGCCGGTGAACGCGGCCAGCCGCGCGCCCGTGGCGCCGCGATGCCCATGGCGGGCGCGGACCGTCCGCCAGCGCCAGACGTACAGGAGCCAGTAGCCGGGCAGCGCGATCAGGACCGCCGGCGCCCAGGTCCATGCGTCGTCGGGCGTCATCGCGAGGAGGGGGTGAGGGCGGACCGGCGCCGCCGGCGCCGGCCCGTTGCGGCTCGAACCGTAGCGCGGGCGGAGCGGGACGCGGCGGCCTACCTTTCACGGCAGCGTGTCGATCACCGCGTCCGGCATGGAGCAGGACCGCGCCCGCGAGCTCGCGGTCGACCGGCTCCCCGGCGCGGCCGCCTCGCTCGAGGTCGTGCTGCTGGCGGACGCGAGCTACGGGGCCGGGGCCGGCCACGGGCCTCGCCGGCCGCATCGCCACGATTACCACGAGCTGATCTGGACGCGCCGCGGGGCCGGCCACCACCTCATCGACGGCCAGGTGTCCGCCGTCGAGCCGCGCACGGTCACGCTCATCGCCCGCGGCCAGGTGCACGTCTTCGAGCCCGCCAGCGGCCTCCACGGCGCGGTCGTCCGCTTCGGCGACGAGCTGCTGTACGGCGACCCGGCCGCGCGGGCGAACCCCGGCTGGCTGCTCGCCGGGCGCGGCGCGCGCACCGTCGCGGTGCCGGAGGGCGACGTCCCGCGGCTCGAGGCGGCGATCGAGACGCTCGCGGCGGAGACGCGCCGGCCGCCGGACTCGCGCAGCGCCGACCTCCAGCACCATCTCCTGTCCGCGCTGCTGCTGTGGGTGGAGCGCTGGTACGAGGCCGCGCGCACGCAGCAGCGCGAGGCCGGCGACGCCGAGTTGCAGCTGTACCGCCGCTTCGTCGACGTGCTCGAGCGCGACTTCGCGCGCCACCATCAGGCGGGCCACTACGCGGGCGCGCTGCGCGTGCCGCAGCCGGTCCTGTCGCGGGCGCTCGCGGAGGTGACCGGCCGCGGCACCAAGGAGCTGATCACGGAGCGGCGCATGCTCGAGGCCGCCCGGCTGCTGCGCTTCACCGACCTGGCCGTCGGCGAGGTCGCGTTCCGGGCGGGCTTCGGCGACCCGCTGTACTTCTCGCGCGCGTTCAAGCGGCACCACGGGGAGGGACCCATGGCGTATCGCGAGCGCGTCCGCGGGCGCGCGCCGGCCTGACCGCCAGAAAGCCCATGCATCCGCGCGGGCCGTCCATACCGCCGCGCCCGCGCGCGGTGCACCCTGTGGCCATGAGCTTGACCCGGACCCACGGGGAGCCGAGCGGCGCGGCGGTCCTGCCGGCGGCGCTGCGCCTCGGCCCCGTCCACCTCACCGTCGCCGACGTCGACCGCTCCGTCGGCTGGTACCAGCAGTCGCTCGGGCTGCGCGTCCACCGCCACGAGGCCACCTCGGCCGAGCTCGGCGACGGCGCCGAGACCGTCGTGGTCCTGCATGAGGACCCGCAGGCGCGCGCCGCCGGCCGCCACGCCGGCCTTTACCACTACGCGCTGCTGTATCCGAGCCGCGAGGAGCTCGCGCGCGCGGCCGTCCGCCTCGCCACGACGCGCACGCCGATCCAGGGCGCGTCCGACCACCGCACGCACGAGGCGATCTACCTGCCGGACATCGACGGCAACGGCATCGAGCTCGCCGCCGACCGGCCGCGCGACCGCTGGCCCGGCGGCCTCGGCTACGACCGCGGACCCGCGCCGCTCGACTTCGACGACCTGCTCGCCACGGTGCACGGCGAGCCGCTGCCGACGCACGTCGGCGAGGGCCTGCGGATGGGCCACCTCCACCTGCACGTCGGCGACATCGAGCAGGGACTCGCCTTCTACCGCCACGTGCTCGGCTTCGAGGAGCAGGCGAACCTCGGCACGGCGGCGTTCGTCTCCGCCGGCGGCTATCACCATCACCTCGGCTTCAACACGTGGAACGGGCGCGGCGTCGGGCCCGCGCCGGAGCACACCGCCGGACTGCGCCACTGGACCGTCGAGCTGCCCGCGGCGGCCGAGGTGGGAGCGGTGCGACGGCGCGTCGAGGCGGCCGGCATCCCCGTCGAACCGGTGGAGCGCGGCTTCGTCGTGCGCGACCCGTGGCAGACCGCAGTCCGCATCGTGGAGGCGGCGTCGTGAGCGGCCCGCAGGGGCCGTTCGAGCCCGCCGTCGCCGCGGAACGGCCGATCGACCCCCACGTCCGCATCGGCCACGTGCACCTGCGCACGGCCGACATCGACCGCGTGCGGGAGTTCTACGTCGGCATCCTCGGCTTCGACGTCGTCTTCGAGGCGCGCGACGTGCCGGGCTGGGGGACCACCGGCGACATCCTGTTCGTCTCCGCCGGCGGCTATCACCACCACCTCGGCTTCAACACGTGGAGGTCGGCCGGCGGGGGGCCGCAGCCCGACGGCGTCGCCGGCCTGCACCACGTCGCGCTGAACTTCTCCTCCAAGGCGCGGCTCGCGGAGGTCGTGCAGCGCCTGGTCGACGCCGGCGTGCCGCTGCGGCAGCGGTCCGACCACGGCACGCACCTCGCCGTGTACCTGAGCGACCCCGACGGCAACGACCTGGAGCTGGCCTGGGACCGCCCGTTCGAGGAGTGGCCGCGCTACGGCGAGGCGGACGCGCCGGCCATCGACGCCCCGCTGGACCTCGACGACCTGCTCGCCGCGGCGCGCTGACGGTCAGGCCGCGGCGCGAAGCTCTGGCCGGCGCGCGAGCGCGACCAGCGCGGCCTGCTCGAGCCGGCGCACGCGCTGGCGTGACACGCCGACCTCGCCGGCCACCTCGTCCAGCGTGCGCGGCGGCCCGCCGTCCAGCCCGAAGCGCAGCTCGACCCCGGAGTCCACCAGTCGCCCGACGACCTCGGCGAGGCGCGCCTTGGTGGAGAAGTTCAGCGCGACGTGGTGCAGGCCGGTGACGCCGTCGGGTTGCGGGTCCCCGCCCCTCGACCTCCAGGTGTTGAAGCCGA
>DATMVH010000558.1:0-3332 GCA_035563395.1 Solirubrobacteraceae bacterium | reverse complement strand
GAGCGCGAGCAGCGCGACGGCGCCGGCCCCGAGCACCGCCGCCGCGCCGCGCGCCAGCGCGAACACCGCGCCGGGGTCGGCCGCCAGCGTCTCCTGCACTCCCTCCCCGCCCCAGCGAGCCCAGAACAGCACGTGGAGCAGGTACGTGAACGCCGGCGGGTTGACGAAGTAGCCCGGATCGAGGTCGTGGCCGAAGAAGCCGATCGCGCGCGGGACGAAGTGCGCGTTCTCGTCGGCGTTGTAGACGTAGGGCAAGCCGTGACGGAGCCCCCACAGCCGCAGGGCGAGCGCGCCGAGGACGACCGCCGCGAGCGCCGCGCGCCACGTCCACCGGCGCTCAGCAGCCCGGACGGACATAGACCGCGTAGTGCGGCGACGTGCTCGCGCGCACGTGCGTCGTCGCCGGCACCTGGATCGTCGCCGGGTCCGCGCGATTCGTGAACGCGTGACGGACGACCGCGAGGCGACTCGTCGCAAACAGCTCGGGACCGTCGGTCGGCCTCGTCCGCGGGTCCGCGCGCGGCTGCACGGCGCCGGCCGGCAGGTCGAGGATCCACCGGGCGTCCGGCACCAGCTTGTGGTTCGGGACGGTGAGCGGGCCGCACCGCAGGGCCGCGGCGGTCGCGCCCGAGCGCAGCACGTCCTCGAGCGCGGCGTGCGCCTCGCCGCGGAACCGCAGCTCGCCCTCGAACCGCGTGAGGTCGAGGTTCGCCGCCGTGTAGGCGGCGCCGGCCGCCGCGAGCACGCCCGCGCACGCCATCCACGCGGTCCGCAACCGCGACGGCGCGAGCATCGTCCACCCCGCCACGGCCACCGCGGCGAACACCGTGAGCGCCACCGCGGTCACGGTGAGGTAGCGCTCGATGACGGACAGGCCGGCCGCCGCGATCGCCGCGAACGTCCCGAGGCCGGTCGCGAGCAGGACGAGCGGCATCAGCAGGCGCCGCGGCGCCATGGCGACGCCGACCGCGACGCCGGCGACCGCGGCGAGCAGCACCGGGCGCTTCAGGATGTTCTCGAGGAATGCGGGAACCGCGGCCGGAAGCTCCGCGAGCGAGCGCCGGCGCCCGAGATCCTCGGCGCTGCCCGACGTGTGCAGCAGCGAGAACAGCGGATCGCCGGTCGCCACGAGGTCGGTGAGCACCCACAGCGCGGGCGCCGCGGCGGCGAGGACCGCGTCGCCCACGCGCGCCCGCCACGGTGCGCTCCACGCCATCCGCAGCCAGTAGAGGGCCGCGAGGACCCACGCCTCCGGGCGCAGCAGCCCCGCGGCGCCGAGCAGTGCGAAGACGGCGGCGCCGCGGCGCGGGCGGCGCTGCTCGAGCACCGCCGCCCACACGACGAGCGCGATGTAGGGGACGTCGACATACCCGCGCGCCGCGAGGAAGCCGAGGTCGAAGCGCGTGAGCACGAGCACGGCCGCGACGACCCCGACGAGCGTCGTCGTGGCCTCGGCGGCGAGGCGGTACACGCCCCAGACGAGCCACAGCAGGCTCGCGAGGACGAGCGCGATCCACACGCGCTCGGCGACGTCGCCGAGGAGCGAGAGGACCGTCCCGGCGGCGATGGCCAGCGGGTGCTGGGTCGGGACGCGGAAGCCGTCGAACTCCGGCAGCCGCCCGTCGAGGATCTCGCGGCCCCACAGCAGCGCGTAGTAGGAGTCGTAGACCGGATAGGTCGGGAAGACGAGGAACCCGGCCGCGAACGCCGCGCACACCGCGACGAAGCCCGCGCGGACGGCCTGATGACCGCGCGCGGGTGCGGCGGTACCGTGCAGGAACGCCGCGATGAAGCTGATCATCCAGATCCCGTGCCTCAACGAGGAGGCGACGCTCCCGCTCACGCTGCGCGACCTTCCGCGGGAGGTGCCGGGTTTCGACGAGGTCGAGTGGCTGGTCATCGACGACGGTTCCACGGATCGGACGATCGAGGTCGCGCGCGAGCACGGCGTGGACCATCTCGTCCGCCTGACCAACAACAAGGGCCTCGCCGGCGGCTTCCAGGCCGGCCTGGACGCGAGCCTCAAGCTCGGCGCCGACGTGATCGTCAACACGGACGCCGACAACCAGTATGACGCCCGCGACATCCCGAAGCTCGTCGCGCCGATCCTCGCCGGCGACGCCGACATGGTGGTCGGCGACCGCCAGGTGCAGACGCTCGAGCACTTCTCGCCGCTGAAGAAGGGCCTGCAGCGGCTCGGGTCCTGGGTCGTCCGCCGCGCATCGTCGACCTCGATCCCCGACACCACGTCGGGCTTCCGCGCCTACAACCGCGAGGCCGCGATGGCGGTCCAGGTCGTCTCGCGCTCGACGTACACGCTCGAGACGATCATCCAGGCGGGCAAGCAGCTCGTCGCCGTCGCGCACGTGCCGGTGCGGACGCACGAGCCCACGCGCGCGTCGCGGCTGTTCCCGTCGATGTGGTCCTACGTCCGCCACAACGCGGTGTCCGTGTTCCGCATCTACGCGATGTACGAGCCGCTGCGCGTGTTCATGACCGCCGCGGTCGTGCTCCTGGCGCCCGCGCTCGGCCTGTGGGGCCGCTTCGCGTACTTCTACCTGCAGGGCGACGGGAGCGGGCACGTGCAGTCCCTGATCCTCGGCGCGGTGCTGTTCAACGCCGCGATGGTGCTCGCCGCGCTCGGGATCATCGGCGACCTGCTCAGCGGGCAGCGCGTCATGCTCGAGCGGACCCTCGAGCGCATCCGGCGCATCGAGCTCGACCTCGAGATCCCGCCCTCGCACTACGAGCCCGGCGCACCCACCGGCCACGGGCGCGAGCCGACCACGGGCGCGCGCGCCGGCCAGCCCGGGCGCACGGAGGACGCCGAGGCGCTGCGCGCATGAGCACGGCCGCCGAGCCGACGCTCACCGGCAACCTCTACGACAAGCACGGCTCGCGCAACCCGGTGGTCCGCCGGCTCATGGCCGGGTTCGAGCGGGCGCGCGCGGATCTCGGCGCCCGAGCCGCGCCGGAGTCCGTGCTCGACGTCGGCTGCGGCGAGGGCGTCCTGACCCAGCGCTGGGCGCTCGCGCTGCCGGGGCGCCCGGTCGTCGGCGTCGACCTCGACGACCCGGCGCTGCGCGCGGAGTGGGCGCGGCACGCGGCGCCCAACCTCGACTACCGCGTCATGCGCGCGGAGGCGCTCGACTTCGCCGACGGCGCGTTCGACCTCGTCGCCGGCCTCGAGGTCCTCGAGCACGTGCCGGACCCCGAGCGCGCGCTCGCCGAGATGGCGCGCGTGGCGCGCCGGCACCTGCTCGTCTCGGTCCCGCGCGAGCCACTGTGGCGCGCGCTCAACCTCGCCCGCGGCGCGTACGTCGGCGCGCTCG